>JAJXVM010000148.1 GCA_021782135.1 Myxococcales bacterium
GCCGGCCCCCGACGCCGACGCGGTCTGCGCCCGCGACCAGGAGCGGCTCCTCGCCGCGGTGGAGGCGCTGGCCGCCGACCCGGCCGACGCCGACCTGGCGGTGGCCGAGAAGCTCCTCGCCGCCCGCACCCCGCTCGCGCTCGCGGCGGCGCTGGTGCGCGCCGAGCGGCAGAAGCTCCCGGCGCCGGAGGAGCTGCCCGAGACCGCGGCGCTCCGCTCCCGCGAGCCGGCGCGCATGCGGGCCGAGCAGCCCGAGCGCCCCCGCCCCGCCGGCAAGTCGGTGAACGTCACCCCCGGCGACAGCCTCTGGTTCAAGCTCACCCTGGGTCGTCACGAGGGCGCCGACCCGCGCTTCATCGTGCCGCTCCTCTGTCACCGGGGCGGGATCACCAACCGGGAGATCGGCCGGATCGTGATCCTGGCCGAGGAGACCCGCTTCGAGATCGCCCGCGGGGTGGCGGAGCGCTTCGCCGAGGCGGCGGGCGAGCCGGACCCGCGCCACCCGCGGCAGCACATCCTGCGCTCGCAGCCCCCGCCGGGCTACGGGCCGGGGGCGCACGCGCCCACGCCCAAGGGAGGCCACCCGCGCGGTCCCGGCGCGGTGGCGCGGCCCACGGGGAAGCCATACGCCAAGGGCAAGCCGGGCACCCGGACCCTCACCGGCGAGGGGCACCGCACCACCCGCGGCGTGCCCCGCTACGGGAAGCGGAGTTAGAACGGGGGCCATGCCCGGCCCGCTTCCGGAACCGCTCCCGCCGCCGCGCCTCGGCGACCGCGTCCTCTTCCCCGACCTCGCCGCCGCGGCCTACCTGAACCACGCCGGCATCTCGCCGCTGTCCTTGCCGGTCCGGCGCGCGATGGCCGACTTCGCCGAGGACTACGGCCGCGACGGCGCCGGTGCCTTCGCGCGCTGGCACCCGCGGCGGGCCGCGCTCAAGTCCAAGCTGGCCCGGCTCCTCGGCGCCGCTCCGGAGGACCTGGCGCTCACCTCGAGCACCTCCAGCGGCCTCATCGACGTGGCGCTCTCCTTCCCGTGGAGGCCCGGCGACCGCGTGGTGCTGCTCGAGGGGGAGTTCCCGGCCAACGTGGTCCCCTGGCAGCGGGCGGCGGCGCTCTTCGGGCTGGAGGTGCGCTTCGTCCCTTCGGCGGCCTTCCAGCGGAGCGACGAGGAGGGGCTGGCGGCGGTCGAGGAGGTGCTGCGCCGGGGGGCACGGCTGGTCGCCGCCTCCGCGGTCCGCTTCCAGACCGGCCTCGCGCTGCCGCTCGGACCGCTGGCGAGGCTCTGCCACGCCCACGGCGCCGAGCTGGCGGTGGACGCGGTGCAGGCGCTCGGCGCGGTGCCCCTCGACGTGCGGGCGCTCGACGTCGACTACCTGGCCGGCGGGAGCCACAAGTGGCTCATGTCGATCGAGGGGGCGGGGGTGCTCTACGTGAAGCCGGAGCGGGTCCAGGCGCTCCGGTTCGGGGTGGGGAGCTGGCTCTCGGTCGAGGATCCGGTCGCCTTCCTCTCGAAGGGGCCGGGGCTGCTCCGCCACGACCGGCCGGTGCGCCGGCGCGCCGACGCCTTCGAGTACGGCTCCTCGTCGCTGGTGTCGGTGGCGGCGCTCGACGCCGCGGTGGGGCTCATCCTGGAGCTCGGGGTGGGGGAGATCTACGCCTGGCTGAACCGCTACCTCGACGCCCTCGAGCCGCTCCTGGCCGCGCGGGGCTTCGCGAGCGTGCGCGCCCGGGAGCCGGGCCGGCGCTCCGGCATGCTCTGCGCGCTGCCGCCGCCGGGCGTCGAGCTGGAGCGGCTGCGCGACCGGCTGGCGGCGGAGGGGGTGGCGATCGCCATCCCCGACGGCCACGCCCGCTTTGCGCCGCAGTGGCCGAACGGGGAGGGCGAGTTGCCGGCCATCGCCCGCGCGCTCGACGCCGCGTTGGCGGGGTGAGCTCCGCTCCGATGGCCCCCTCCCCACCCCTCCCCCGCTTACGCGGGAGAGGGAGAGGCCTGGGGGCGGTCGTGCGGTAAGCCCTCCGCACTGCACCGCGCGTGGGGGCGGTCGTGCGGTAAGCCCTCCGCACTGCACCGCGCGTGGGGGCGGTCGTGCGGCACCCCCTCCCCACCGCGTGGGGAGGGCAGGGGAGGGGCGGCCATGCTGGAATCGTTCCGCTGATGGGACAGTCCTTCCTCGGCGGAGCGGTTGTCGCGTCCAGGGTGATGGCTATCTAGAGGGCATGACTGAACGAAGCGTACAGGACGTGGTGATCCCGACCCCGGCGAGCGACGGCGCGGGCGTGAAGCTGAAGCGCAGCATCGCCACCCCGGAGCTGGACCACCTCGACCCCTTCTTCCTCTTCGACCACTTCGGCTCGGACCGTCCGGACGACTACCTGGCCGGCTTTCCGCTCCATCCGCACCGGGGGATCGAGACCGTCACCTACATGCTCGATGGCAGCGTGGCCCACCGGGACAGCCTGGGCAACGCCGGCGTCATCGGCGCCGGGGACGTGCAGTGGATGACCGCCGGCAGCGGCATCCTCCACGAGGAGATGCCCAAGGCCGGTCCGCGCCGTCTGGACGGCTTCCAGATCTGGGTGAACCTCCCGGCGAAGCTCAAGATGACCCGACCCCGCTACCAGGACGTCCCCGCGGGCCGGATCCCGCGGGTGACCCGCCCGGGGGCGGAGGTCCGCGTCATCGCCGGCGAGGTGGACGGCGCGCAAGGGGCGGTCCGGGAGATCTTCGCCGGCCCGACCTATCTCGACGTCGCGCTGTCCGCGGGCGGCGCCTTCGAGCAGCCGGTGCCGCGCGGCCACACCGGCCTCCTCTACGTGTACCAGGGCGAGGTCTCGGTGGGCGATCCGGCGCGGTCCGGCCCGGCGATCCCGTCGCCGCGGCTCGCCATCCTCGGCGACGGCGACGTGGTCCGCGTCCGCGCGGCCGCGGGACCCGCGCGGTTCCTGCTCCTCTCGGCGCAGCCGCTCCACGAGCCGTACGCGCGCTACGGGCCGTTCGTGATGAACACCCGCGAGGAGGTGATGGAGACCCTGCGCGAGCTGCGCGAGGGGACGTTCATCCGGGCGTGAGCGCGGGTCGCTACGCCTCGACCTCTGGTCGAACGGCGAGGGCCGGCTGGGCCTCCACCTGCTCCGGCGCGTCCAGCGGCGCCGGCCCGGTCGCGCCGAGGGCCTCCAGCCGGCGCGCCTGGGGCATGAGCCGCGAATCGAAGCTCGAGACGCCGGCGTTGTAGGCCTTGGTGGCCCGCTGGAGCGCGGTGCCCACGTCGGCGAGGTGGCCGGCGAAGGTGACGAGCCGCTTGTGCAGCTCCGCCCCCGCCTCCCCGACCTGGCGGGCGTTCTCGCCCATGGCGTGCTGCCACCAGCCGTAGGCGGCCGCCTTGAGCAGCGCGAGCAGGGTGGTCGGGGCCGCGAAGGCCACCCCGCGCTCGAACGCGAAGGAGAGCAGGTCGGCGTCCTGGTCGAGCGCCGCCGCCAGCATCGCCTCGCCCGGCACGAAGAGCACCACCAGCTCCGGGGTGTCGAAGGCCGCGGCGTAGTCCTTGGCGGCGAGCTGCCGCACCTTGTCGCGCAGCTGCCGGGCGTGGTCCGCCAGCCGCTGCGCCCGGACCGCCTCGTCCTGCGTCTGCACCGCGTCGAGCCAGGCCTCGAGCGGCGCCTTGGCGTCCACCAGCAGGCAGCGCCCTCCGGGGAGCTTCACCACCAGGTCCGGTCGGAGCGCGCCGTCCTCGCCGCGGGCGGTCTCCTGCTCCTCGAAGTCCACGTGCTCCTTCATCCCGGCCAGCTCGACCACGCGCCGCAGCTGCATCTCGCCCCAGCGGCCGCGCACGTCGGGCGTGCGCAGCGCCCGGACCAGCGCGCCGGTCTCGCCCCGCAGGGCCTCGTGCCCCGCGCGGAGCAGCTGGACCTGCTCGAGGAGCCCCTGGTACGCGCCCTGCCGCGCCGCCTCGAGCTGGCTCACCTTGCCGTCGAGCTTGTCGAGCGACTCCCGCACCGGCTTCACCACCTCGGCCAGCGCGGCCTCGCGCCGCGACAGCTCGCCCGCGGCCCGCTCCTGCTCCCGCGCGAAGCTCTGGCGCGCCAGCGCCAGGAAGGACTCGGCGTTGCGCCGGAGCGCCTCGGCGCCCACCGCCTGGAGCTGCGTCGAGAGGGCCTCTCGCGCCGATTCGAGCAGGGCCAGCTTCTCCGCCGTCGCCCGCCGCTCCCGGTCGAGCTCGGCCTCCAGCCGGGCCCGCCGCTCGGCCTCGGCCCGCAGCGCCTCGGCGGCGGCCTGCGCCCCCTCCGCCGCGCCCTGGGCGCGGGCTCCGCGCGCCTGCGCTCCGCGGGCGAGCCAGGCGGCGGCCGCTCCGAGGGCGAGCCCGGCGGCGAAGGCGAGCAGGAGGAGGACGTTCTCGGTCATGGTGGGCTCCCAGGAAACCGAGAGCTTACGCCGGGGGGCGGACACGCCAGGAGACGGCGCGCCGGCCGAAACCGTCGCCGTCGGCCCCGCCGCGCGGGGCCTGGGGCCGGAGGTTGGGAGGGCCGAAGGCGCGCTCCGCCCGGGGCAGGCCAGGAGGGCACCCCGCTTCCCCCGGACTCCCCTCGCGCCGCCGCCCGCCCCTCGCGTGTGAGCGAGCGACTCCGATTGGTCCGCTGGCCATGACCGAGCCGTGACGACGCGGAGGGAGAATCAGTCCATGGCTGCTCGAGCCCAGGCCGCCGTCCCGCCGTCGCGTGTGAAGCCGCTGTTGCGTGGGGTGTCCCACGAGGTGGCCGCGTTCTTCGCCCTGGCGGCCTGGGGCCTGCTGCTCGCCTTCGCTCGTGGCTCGCGGGGCACCACGGCGGCGGCGGTGTACGGAGCCAGCCTGTTCGCGATGTTCGGGACGAGCGCCCTCTACCACCGGCCCACGTGGTCCCCCAGGCCGAGGCTCTGGCTGCGACGGCTGGACCACTCGGCCATCTTCGTGCTCATCGCCGGCACCTACACGCCGTTCTGCCTGCTCCTCGGCGGGCGCCGCGGGCTCGCCCTGCTGGCCATCGCCTGGGGAGGGGCGCTGGTCGGGATCCTGCGCGCCATGCTCTGGCCGCGCGCGCCGCGCCCGCTCGCGGTGGGGCTCTACCTCCTGCTCGGCTGGCTGGTGCTGCCGGTCCTCCCGCACCTGTACCGCGTCGCCGGGGCCGGGGCCGTCGCGCTGCTCGCGGCCGGCGGCCTCCTCTACACGGTCGGCGCGCTCATCTACGCCACTCGACGGCCGGATCCGTTCCCGCGCGTCTTCGGATACCACGAGATCTTCCACCTGCTGGTGATCGCCGCCGCCGCCTGCCACTTCGCGGTCGTGGCGGGAGCCGTGCGGCTGGTTGGCTGAAGGCGGTGGGGGCGGAGCGGCTCCAGGGCCGGTGCCGGGGCCCCGGGCCGCCTCGACCTCACGCCGGCGCGACGGCGCTTTCGGGGTCGAGCTCGGCGGTTTCCTCGGCGCCCGCCGCCCCGGGGTGAACCACCAGCACCGGGACCTTGGCGCAGCGGATGATGTGCTCGGCCACCGAGCCGAGCATCAGCCGCCCGAGCCCGCTGCGCGCGTGGGTGCCGATGACCAGGACGTCGTACGGGCGCCCCTCGGCGAAGCCCACCACCAGCCGGGCGAGGTCGTCGCCGGAGCTGGCCCCCAGGATGGCGACGTGGACAGGCCTGCCGGAGAGCGGCGCGAGCGGCGCGATCCAGGCGCGCGCGCGCTCGCGCTGCTGGCCGAGGATCTGCTCGCGGTAGGCCTCCTCGTCCTTGCCGAGCACGGGCGACTGGCCCGGCCGGGCCGGTGGCGGGTAGTGGACGTGGACCAGCGTCAGATCGGCGTCGAGCTGCTCGGCGAGCGCCACGGCTCGCTCCGCCGCGGAGAGCGAGGCGGGAGAGAGATCGGTCGCGCAGCAGATCCTGGACCAGGGCCCCATGGGCTCGACCATACCGCTCGCGAAGGCGCCGGAAGCGATCCCCGCGGGGGCGCGGGGGCCCGGCCAGGAGGGCCCGTCAGGGCGTCGCCCGCGGCGCGCTCCGGTAGAGCTCCTGCAGCGAGCGGACCCGGCCGGCCAGGGCCGCGCGGAGCTCGGGCGGCGAGACGACCTCCGCCTCGCCCCCGTAGCCCAGCACCCAGGAGACGGCGTAGTTCTCGCCCGACAGCTCGGCCCGGACGTGGAGGGAACCGTCGGGTGCCACCGTCGCGCTCTCGCTCCAGCGCTCCTCGACCAGCTCGGCGAGCTCCGGCGCGAAGCGGACGTGGACCTCGCGCTCGGCGCCGGAGGCGAAGTAGAGCCGGTCGGTGTCGTAGCGCCACCGCGACGGCGCCTCGTGCTCGCCGAAGCACCGCGCGCCGGGCCGGACCGCCGCGATGCGGTCGAGCCGGTACAGGTGCTCCTCCCCGTGCCGCGGGTTCCGGGCGGCGAGGTACCAGTGCCCGCCGTGCAGGAAGACGGCGCGGGGCTCCAGGGTGCGGGTGGCCGCGGTCCCCGCGCTCTGGGCGTAGTAGTCCACCTCGACCTCGAGCCGCCGGTCGATGGCCTCGGCGAGGGCCGCGCGGCAGGGCGGCGGCTCGGGGGCGTCGATCGCCTCGGCGCGTGCGAGCTGGTCCACCTCGGAGGCCGCGCCCGGCGGGAGCGCCTTCGCCAGCTTCCGCAGCGCCGAGTCGAGCACCTTGCCCGCCGCGCCGGCCACGGGCCGGGTGGCCGCGAGCAGCGCGGCGGCCTCGCTCACCGTCAGCCGCGGCGGCTTCTCGAAGGCGAGCGGGAGGGCCACGAAGACCTTCCCGCCCTCCAGGTAGACCTCGACCATGTCGTCGGGGGCGCCGGGCGGCACCGAGATCTGCTGCAGGAGCTCGACGTCCTCGTAGAGCTCCTTCACGTCCTTGCAGCCGGCGAACTCGGCCGCCCGATCCACCGAGACCCCGCTCGCGCCGTGCTTGCGCACGAAGGGGATGAGCACCAGGAGCCGCTGCAGCCGCTTCACGAAGGGCTTCTTCACGCCGCCTCCCCGGAAGGCTCGGCGAGCCGGGCCGAGAGCTTGTCGAGGCAGGCGCGAGCCTGGGCGCGGGCCTCCTCGGGTGCGAGCAGCTCGGCGTCCGGTCCGAGCGAGAGCGCCTGCCGGACCAGGGCCGGCAGGTTCCGCACCTCGAGCCGGGCCACGGCGCTGCCGTCGGGGCGCTTCTCGAGCCGGGCGCCGGGGAAGATCTGGCCGGCCAGCGGCGCGATGGGAGCGGCGAGCCGGAGGCTGGCCTCGACCGGCGGGTGGACCCAGTAATCCCAGGGCTGCTGTCGCGAGAAGACCTGGATGTCGAAGTCGCGGGGGATGGCGTAGTCGGGCTCGGAAGGGCACTTCCGGTTCACGCGCAGCGAGCGCACGCGGTCCACGTAGAACACCCGGCGCGCATTGCGCAGGTGGCAGTATCCGGCGAAGAGCCACACCCCGCGCCGCCAGGCGAAGCCGTAGACGTCCACCTCGCGGCGCTGGACCTCCCGGCGGGAGCCGGTGAAGTACTCGATGGAGACCCGCTTGCGCCGGCGCACCGCCTCGCCGATCTGCTCGAGCCAGCCGGCGACGCTGCGCCGGGCGACCCGGTCGCCGTGGCGCACCATGAGGTGCGGCGTGCGCGCGGGCAGGTCGCGGCAGCCGGCCCGGAGCTTGCGGAGGGCCACCTGCAGATCCTCGCGCCAGGGGTTCTCCGCCATCGTCGCGGCCGCCTGTCCCGCCGTCCAGAGCACGGCCGCCTCGTCCCGGGTGAGGCCGAGATCGCGCAGCTCGTAGGCGCGGGCGTCGATGAGGTATCCGTCCTGCCCGTCGCAGCCTCCCTGGACGAAGCGGATGGGCACCCCCGCCTGCTCGAGCGCGCCCTTGTCCCGGGTCCACTTCTTGTCCACCGACTGGGGGCTGCCCCGATAGAGGTCCGGCAGCTGCGTCCGGATCTCCTCGAAGGTGACCGCCTCGCCGCGCTGCAGGAGGAACGCGGTGAGCTGCATCAGCCTTTCTTCCGCGGACTGGGGCATGGACGGAGCGTAGCACCCGGGGCTGACGCCCGGGAGTCCGGCATTCGCGGTGCGTCAACGATCCCGGTCGCGCTCGCGCTGGCGCTCCCAGGCGGCG
>JAJXVM010000149.1 GCA_021782135.1 Myxococcales bacterium
TCCCATCCCGAACACGGAAGTTAAGCCCACCAGAGCCGATGGTACTGCACGGGAAGCCGTGTGGGAGAGTAGGTCGCTGCCGCATCTTTTCTCGAAGGGCCCGCCTCCAGGCGGGCCCTTTTTTTTGCCCGCGCGCGCTACACTCGCCCCTTTCCCGGGCGCGGGCGCGCGCCTGGCTCGGCGAAGGAGCACGCGATGGGCAGCCCCATGCTGGGTATCATCGGCGGCACCGGCCTCGGAGAGGCCCTCGGCGCCCTCGGCGCCGGCCAGGAGCACCGCATCGACACCCCGTTCGGCTCGACCTCGGGGCCCATCGTCACCGCCGAGCTGGGCGGGCTGCCGGTGGCGCTGCTGTCCCGCCACGGCCCGGGCCACGCGCTCAACCCCTCGCGCGTCCCCTACCGCGCCAACATCTGGGCCCTCAAGCGGCTGGGGGTCACCCACATCCTGGCGAGCGGCGCGGTGGGGAGCTTGCGCGAGGACCTGGCCCCGCGGCAGCTGGTGGTCCCGGACCAGATCATCGACCGCACCTTCCGCCGGGAGGGGACGTTCTTCGACGACCTCGCCGTTCACGTGGAGTTCGCCGCGCCCTTCTGCAACGCCCTGCGCAGCGCCCTGGTGAAGGCGTCCACCGGGCTGCCGACGCGGGTCCATCAGGGCGGCACCTACGTCTGCATGGAGGGGCCGCAGTTCTCCACCCGGGCCGAGAGCGAGCTCCACCGCTCCTGGGGGGCCTCGCTCATCGGCATGACGGCCATGCCGGAGGCCAAGCTCGCCCGCGAGGCCGAGATCTGCTACGCGCTGGTGGCCCTCCCCACCGACTACGATTGCTGGCGCCCGCACCCGGCCAGCGTGGACCAGGCGAAGCTCATCGAGGAGATCCTGGGCAACGTGAAGGTGGCCACCCAGAACGCCATCGAGCTCATCAAGCGGGCCGTCCCGCACGTCGCCGCGCTCGGCGACCGGCCCTGTCCCTGCCAGTCGGCGCTGGCGCTCGGCATCTGGACCGACCGCAACCTGGTCTCCGCCGAGGTGAAGCGCAAGCTCGAGCCGATCCTCGGGAAGTACCTCGGCTAGCGGAGCGGGGAGGGGGGCGGCTACGCGCCGGCGGCGAGGTCGCGGACGCCCGCGTAGACCAGGTAGGCGGTGAGGACGATCATCACCACCGTCGTCGTCCACGCGATGGCGTTGAACCAGGGACCATTGCGGTGCGGGCCCATGAGCTTCTCCTTGTTGATGAGGAGCAGCATGAACACGAGGATGAACGGGAGCAGGACGCCGTTCACCACCTGCGAGAGCAGCATGATGCGCAGGAGCGGCAGGTGCGGCACGAGCACCACCGCCGCGCCCACCGCCACGATGAGCGTGTAGAGCGAGTAGAACTGCTTCGCCTCGCCCCACTTCCGGTCGATGCCCGACTCCCAGCCGAAGGCCTCGCAGATGTAGTAACTGGTGGCGAGCGGCAGGATGGTGGCGGCGAAGAACGAGGCGTTGAAGAGGCCGAAGGCGAAGAGCCAGCTGGCGTACTTGCCGGCCAGCGGCCCGAGCGCCATCGCCGCCTGATCGGCGGTCTCCACCTTGACGCCCGCGGCGTGGACGGTGGCCGCGCACGCGGCGATGATGAAGAAGGCCACCACGTCGGTGATGACGCAGCCCACCACGACGTCGAGCCGCGAGTGGGCGTAGTGCTCGGGCTTGATGCCCTTCTCGACCACCGCCGACTGCAGGTAGAACTGCATCCAGGGCGCGATGGTGGTGCCCACCACGCCGATGAGCATGGCCACGTAGCCGCCGCTCGCCTGGAAGGTGGGGGTGACGGTGGCCGTCAGCACCGTCCCCCAGTCCGGCCGCGCCAGCATCGCGCTGATCGGGTAGGCGACGTAGAAGAGGCAGGCCACCAGGAAGACCTTCTCCACCTGCCGGTAGGTCCCCTTGAGCACCAGGAACCAGACCGCCACCGCGGTGATGGGGACCGAGATCCAGGGCGGGACCCCGAAGATCTGCACGCTGGCCGCGACCCCGGAGAACTCGGCGACGGTGTTGCCGACGTCCGCGATCAGCAGGGCCACCATGATCCAGAAGGTGATCTTGACGCCGTAGTTCTCGCGGATGAGGTCGGCGAGCCCCTTGCCGGTCATCACCCCCATGCGCGCGCTCATCTCCTGGACCACCACCAGCGCGACGGTGATGGGGATGAGCGTCCAGAGCAGCCGGTTGCCGTACTGCGCGCCGGCGAGGGAGTAGGTGGTGATCCCGCCGGCGTCGTTGTCCACGTTGGCGGTGATGATCCCGGGCCCGACCACCGCCAGGAAGACCAGCACGTTGCGCCAGAGGTTCCGCTTCGGGCGGGGCTGGCCCGCGGCGAGCTCAGCGCTCATTCAGGACCTCGGACAGGATGTCGTCCACGGTGACGATCCCCTTCAGCGTGCCGGCCTCGTCCACCACCGGAACCGAGACCATGTTGTACTTGGAGGCCGCCCCAGCGACCTCGCGCAGCTCCGCCTCGGGCGCCACCGTGGCCGGGACCTCGCGCATCAGCTTCCCCACCAGCAGCGCCGGCTCGGCGGCGACCAGGTCCTTGAGCGTGCAGATGCCCTCCAGCCGGCCGGAGGGGGCCACCACGAAGATCTCGTGCAGGATGGGCAGCTCGTCCGCGCGCCGGCGCACCTCGAGGAGCGCCTCGTCCACGGTGACGTCGCGCCGCAGCTCCACCAGGTCGGTGGTCATGAGCCCGCCCGCCGAGCGGGGGTGGTACTCGAGCAGCTGCCGGACCTCGTTGGCCTCCGGCCGCTCCATCGCCTGGAGCAGCTCGCGGCGGGTGTGGCCGGGCAGCTCCGCGAGCACGTCCGCGGCCTCGTCGGGCGCCATCTCCTCGAGGATGTCGGCCGCCTTCTCCGGCGGGACGTGCTCGAGGAGCTGGGTGGTGACCTCCGGGGAGGCCTCCTCGAGCGCGTCGGCGGCGGTCTCGACGTCGAGCCGGCCGAAGAGCACCGCGCGCTGCTGCCGGTCGAGGTCCTCCATGATCTCGGCGAGGTCGGACGGGTGCAGGTCGGCCAGCATCCGCTGCGCCACGTCGATCCGGACCTTCCCCGGCGCGCTCGAGAGCGGCTGGATCAGCTTCCAGGAGAGGAGCTGATCGGCCCCGAGGTAGCGCGCCCCCGGCCGGAGCAGCCGCACGGCGCCATCCACGCCGCGCTGCCAGCCCATCCGGCGCACCAGCCCGCGGAAGCCCACGTCCACGTGCACCAGCCGGAGCATCCCCTTCACCCAGAGGAAGTGCAGGTCGTTGACCCGCACCACCTTCGCCCCCTCCACGTCCACGATCTGCTGGTCGAGGATCTCCTCGACCAGCCGGATCCGGTCGGGCGCGGGCGGCTGGAGCGGGACGACCGCCGAAGCCTCGGCCTCGATCCGCCCGGGGCGGCGCGCGCGGATCGCCGCCCACGGGAGCTCCAGCCGATCACGGCCGCGCCGCACGACCAGCGCCTCCACCGGAGGGTAGGTCTCGCGCGTGGCCACCACCGCCTCGCAGACGCGGCCGATCGGCCGGCCCGCGGCGTCGTGGACGGGCGCGCCGAGCAGCTCGGAGAGGTAGACGAAGCGAGGGTCCTGGCTGGCTTCCTTCTCGGGCACGGCGCACCTCGCTGCGTGGATCGAAGCCGGGAGCGGAAGGGGGGCTGGGGCGCTCGCCCCGCCTCGCGGAGGTCGAGCGGAACGGGGTCATTAAGCCATCCGCCCACGGCCTGTCAACGCCAGGAGCCGGGCGCGAGCCGGCGCGGGGAGGCGTTTCACGGCGGCTCCCGTCGCGGCGCTCCCGGCGGCGTTCGTCGCCTCGCGTCACCCCTCTTCGACGGAGCGATCCCGGGGCGCGCCTCGGGGCGCGGGCCGTCCCCCCGCGTCGCGCGAGCGCCTGGGCGGCGCGCTCAGAGGGGCGCGCTGGCGCCGCCCCCGTAGGCGTGCCGGCCCGCGGCCTCCACCGCCTCGAGCAGGCGCCGGAGGTCGATCGGCTTCTCGAAGCAGCCCTCCAGGGCGAGGCCCACGACCGCCTCGCGCGCCCGGCCGTCCGCCGTGAGCATCACCACCGGGATCCCCCGCAGGTCGGGGTCGGAGAGCATGGCGGCTCGGGTCTGGGCGCCGTCCAGGTAGGGCATCATGTAGTCCAGCAGCACCAGCGACGGCGGGCGGTGCGTGTGGAGCCAGGAGAGCGCCTCCAGCCCGTTCTCGGCGGTGGCGACCTCGTAGCCGGCGTCGCGGAGCGAGTCGCGGATGGCCTCGCGGACGTCGTGGTCGTCGTCGACCACCAGGATGGAGAGGTTGCTGGCCATCTGGGCGAACGCCCTCCGCCGGGCCTGCGCAAGTCGGCAGGCCGGCTTGTCCGAACGGGGCCCTGCGCGCGTACGGTAGGCACTGGCCGGGAGGGCCGCAAGGATGGGCTGCGCCGGGCCCGGGGCCGAATGAGTTCACGCACGGTCTGGCCGGAAAAGGGAGAGGGGCGTGGAGGTGACCCCACGCCCCTCTCGAAATGGCTCCCCAGGCATGACTCGAACATGCGACCCGGTGATTAACAGTCACCTGCTCTGCCGACTGAGCTACTGGGGAACGGCAGGCGCGCGAATCTAGTGGGCACCCGGTTGGTTGTCAACGGGCGAGCGATGACTTTCGGGCCGGAGATTGTCAGCTTGGCCACCCGCGCTGCTATGCTCCTCCGCGATGCTTCCGGACCTCACCGAGAGCCCGTCGCGCGCCCACTTCGCCTCCGTCATCCGGCGGAGCGACATCCCGCTGGCCGAGGCGGCGCTGGCGGTGGCCGAGGAGGAGTACCCGCGCCTCGACCCGGCGCGCTACCTGGCCCGCATCGACGAACTGGCCGCCGACGTGGCGGGCCGGCTCGCGGCGCGCAGGTCCAGCGCGGCGACGCTCCGTGCGCTCCGCAAGGCGCTCTTCGAGGAGGGCGGGTTCCGGGGCAACGAGTCGGCCTACTACGACCCGCGCAACTCGTTCCTCAACGAGGTGCTCGACCGCAAGCTCGGGATCCCGATCACCCTCTCGATCCTCTACATGGAGGTGGCGTCGCGGGTCGGGCTCGAGCTCCGGGGCGTGGGGCTGCCCGGCCACTTCCTCGTGAAGTACGACACCGGCCGGCGCGAGCTCTTCGTGGACCCCTACCACGGCGGGGAGATCTTCTCGGCCGAGGAGTGCGAGGCGCGCTACCGCGCCCATCACCGGGACGACTGGAATCCCCGGTTCCTCGACGCCGTCGGCTCCCGCCAGATCCTGGCGCGCATGCTCCACAACCTGAAGCGCATCTACGTGGAGGCGGGCGACGACGTCCGGGCGCTCTGGGTCATCGACCGGCTGCTGCTGCTGTCGCCCGGCGACCTCGCGGAGCGGCGCGACCGGGGGCTGCTGGCGGCACGGCTCGGCGTGATCGGCGCCGCGCGGCAGGACCTGTCCGCCTACCTGGAGCGCGCGCCCTCGGCCGGGGACGCCTCCGAGATCCAGGCGCTGCTCACGCAGCTGGAGCACAGGAAGACCTTCCTCAACTAGCCGGCGGTCCGCCCGGCCCGGGCTGCCCGGGCCCCCGCTCCATGAAGCGGTGGATGAGCAGACGCTCCACCGGCTCTCCGCCGACGAGGTGCCGCTCGACGATCTCCGGCACGTCGGCGGGCGTGACGTGCCCGTACCAGACGCCCTCGGGGTAGACCACCAGGGATGGTCCGTACGCGCAGGCGTCGAGGCACCCGGAGGCGTTGGCCCGGACGATCCCCTTGAGCCCGCGCCGGCCGAGCTCCGCCTTGAGCGCGGCGCGGACTTCCAGGCTGCCCCGACAGGCGCAGCAGCCCCGCGGATCGTCCTCCGGGCGGCGATTCTCGCACACGAACACGTGATGCCGGAAGCGGGCCATCTTCTCCCCATAGCGGCGCTCGGCGCCGCGCGCCACCGCCCGGCTTCTCGCCCGGCCAGGCGCCGGGGTGGGGAGCGGCCGCCCGGGCCGCGCGCGGGCGCGCGCCTTAACGTGAGCCGGTGGGACGCGGGGAGCGGAGGGAGCAGCCATGGCCCGAGCGAAGGGCAACTTCATGGGGTATCGCAGCGCCCACTTCACTCGCGAGCAGCTCATCGAGGACCTGTCCTTCCGCGCGGGGCGGGACCCGGGCTGGGAGCTGCCCGAGTTCGATCTCCCGGCCACCGACGGCTCGCGCCTGGCCCGCCGCGACCTGGCCGGCCGGCCGGCCCTGGTCACCTTCGCGTCCATCACCGATCCGATGACCGCCTCGGCGGCCCCGGTCCTGAAGCGGCTCCATCGCCGCTACGGGCAGCACGTGACCTTCCTCACGGTCTACGTGCGCGAGGCCCACCCGGGCGACCGCATCCGGCAGCCGGCGTCGGCGGAGTGGAAGACCCGCCACGCGCGCATGCTCCGGGCGCGCGACGCCTTGCCGTGGCAGGTGCTGGTGGACGACCTCGAGGGCGGGTTTCACCGGGCCATGGGCGGCAACGGCAACGCGGCGTACCTCGTGGACCCGAACGGCCGGGTGGCCTTCCGCTCCCTCTGGTCGAACGACGAGAGGGTCATCGAAGGCGCGCTCCGGGCCATGGTGGAGGGGCGGCCCGGCGCGCCCTTCGAGCGCGAGCGGCGGGTGGTGCCGATCGCGCGCGCCATCTCGCGCCTCGACGAGGTGGTGCGGGCGGCCGGTCCGGCGGCGGTGGAGGACGTCCGCCGCGAGACGCCGCTCCTCTTCGCGGCCGCCGAGCTGGCATGGTTCTTCCGCGCGCTCACGCCTCTCGGGAAGGCGGTCGTGTTCTCCGGGGCGGCCCTGCTCGCCACCGCGGCGCTCGGCGGCGTCCGGCTGGCGCGCCGCGCGAGGTAGGGCTCGCGCCGGAAGCCCGCGGTGGTCGGGCGACCCGTCCCCCGGGATTCTTCGCCGGCCGGCCCACGCCCTCGTTGGCGCGGCGCCCCGGTCCCGGTACCATGCCGCCGTGTCCGGCTTCCGCGCGGTGGTCACCGACCTCGACAACACGCTCTATCCCTGGGTGGACTACATCGTCCCCAGCCTGGAGGCGATGGTCGCCTCGCTGGAGTCGACCACCGGCCTGCCGCGCATCCGGATCGTCCAGTCCCTGAAGGCGGTCTACACGAAGTACGAGTCGAACGAGTACCCCTTCGCCATCCAGGAGTCGGACATCTTCCAGCCGTACGAGAGGGACTTCGACTCCTTCAACCGGCTGGTGGTCGATCCGGCGCGGCGGGCCTTCAAGGCGGCGCGCGAGCGCTACCTGCGGCCGTACCCCGGCGTCCTGGAGGGACTGGCCGGCATCCGGCAGCGCGGGCTGCGCATCCTGGCGCTCACCGACGCGCCCCGCAACGCCGCCGAGCTGCGGCTCAAGTGGCTCGGCATGGACCGGCTCTTCGACGCGGTCTACACGCTCCCCGGCTACGCGCTCCCGGAGAACGTCGACCCGGCGATCCGCAAGCGCCAGGCGCTCGGGCACTACCGCTCCGCCACGCGGGTGTGCGAGCTGCCGCGCGAGGCGGAGAAGCCCTCGCCCGACGGGCTGCGGCGCGTGCTCGCCGACTTCGACCTCTCGCCCGGAGAGGTGATCTACGTCGGCGACAACGTGCTCAAGGACATGCCCATCGCGGAGGCGGTGGGCGCGACCGGCGTCTGGGCCGAGTACGGGACCTACGTGTCGAACGAGTACCGCGAGCGGCTCGCCGTCATCTCCGCCAAGGCGGTGACCCGCCGGCACGTCGCCGAGGAGAGCCCCGCTCGCTGGCCGCTGGCCATCTCCAACTTCGCGCAGGTGCTCGACGTGCTCGACGGCCTGCGCTGGACCCGCCCGGCGCGCCGGAAGGCGGCGCGCGGCCGCCGGCGGTGACCGGCGCCCTCGCCACCGCCTCCGCGGCCGGCGGGATTCAGTGCTGGTGCCCGTTGGGCCCGTGGACGTGCCCGTGCTGCAACTCGTCGGGGGTCGCCGCCCGCACGCCGCGCACCGTGATGTCGAAGTGCAGCGTCTTGCCCGCAGATCGGAAG
>JAJXVM010000150.1 GCA_021782135.1 Myxococcales bacterium
CCCGCGCCCCCGTCTCGGAGGCCTGGGCCAACGCGGTGCGCGCCCAGGCCGCCCGCCTGGGCCACGCCGACGCCGCGGCGCTCGTCGAGGCCCTGCGCGGCGCCACGCCCGCGGAGCTGGCCGCCCAGGCCGAGAAGACGCTCGGGGCGACCGACAAGCTCTACCGCATGCTCCTCGCCGACCTGGCCGGGCGCGAGATGAAGCTGCCCGTCGAGCGGCTGCGCGAGCGCGACCTGCCCCGGCTCTTCCGGGCGGCCCGGAACGCGCGCGCCTTCCCGGCGGCGCGGGTCCTGAGCAACGTCTCGGCGGCGATGGACGGGCTCGGCTTCGCGGTCGGCGATCAGCGCGCGCTGACCGTGGACGGGGCCGGCAGCCCCCGCAAGGACCCGCGGCCGCTGGTGATGCCGGTGGAGGTGCCCGGCGACGTGCGGGTGAGCTTCGTGCCGCACGGCGGCGCCCCGGAGCTGCGGGCCGTCCTGCACGAGCTCGGCGTGGCGCAGTACCTCGTCCACGTGCAGGCCCCGGAGCTCGAGTTCCGCAGGCTGGGACCGGCCGCCCTCGCCGAGGGCTACGGGCAGCTCTTCGGCTGGCTCACCGCCGACCCGAGCTGGCTCAGCGAGCGCGCCCAGCTCCCGATCGGCCACCGCGACCTCGCGGTGCGCACCGAGCTCTGCGAGCGGCTCCGGGAGGCGCGCGGCCTCGCGGCCCGGGTGCTGGTGGAGGTGGCGCGGGCGAAGGACCCCGCGGGCGCCCTCGCGGCCGCGCGGCGCATCGGCGAGCGGGCCTTCGCGCACCCGGTGGAGGCCGACGAGGCGGTGCTCTTCCTCGTGGAGCAGGACCCGCTCCTCTCGTCGGCCGAGGAGCTCCGGGGCGCGCTGCTGGCGGCGCAGCTCGAGGGCTACCTGAGCCGGCGCGCCGTGGACGCGCCCTGGTGGCGCTCGCGCGAGGCGGGGGGCTGGCTGCTCGATCGCTGGTCGGTGGGCGCGCGGCTCACGCCGGACGAGCTGGCGCGGATCACGGGGAACCGGGGCCTCGACGGCAAGGGGCTGGCGGAGCTGGTCCGGGCGCGCGCGGAGGCGGCCGGCCTGAGGCTATGATGGCCGGGCGGCGCCTCCGGGCCGCCCGCATCGCATGAGCCCTCCCGCCCACCTGCAGGTCACCCACCCCGCCGACCTCGCGCCGCTCGGCGCCGCGCTCTCGGCGCTCGGGATCGGCCTCACCCTGGTGGACCGCGATCTCAAGGTCGAGTGGGCGAACGAGCAGATCCGGGACCAGGCCACGGAGCTCTCCTGCGGCGGCCACCACTGCTTCGTCTCCCTCTGGAAGAAGAACCAGCGCTGCGCCGACTGCCTGCCGCTGCTGGTCTTCCGCACCGGCGAGCCGCAGGAGGGGGTCCGCGAGCGGGCCCGCCCCGGCGGCGAGCCGGAGGCCTGGCGGGTGCGCGCGGTGCCGGTGCGCGACGCCGGGGGCGCGGTCCGCTGGGTCGCGGAGAGCTTCGTGCGGCTGTCCGAGCTCGTGCCGGACCTGGCCGGGGGGAGCCGCCGGTTCGCGGCCGAGACCGCCGCCGCGCGCGGGGCGGCGCTGGTGGTGGTGGACGGGGAGGAGCGCATCGTCTCCTGGGGGCCGGCCGCCCAGGCCGTGTTCGGCTACCCGGTGGAGGAGGCCCTCGGGCGCCGGGTGGACCTCCTCACCCCGGAGGACCGCCGCGACGAGGAGCGGCGCGTGGCGGCGCAGGTGGCCGCCGAGGGGCAGGCCCCCCGCTTCGAGACCGTGCGCCGCGCCCGCGACGGCCGGCTCGTGCCGGTGGCCCTCTCGGCGGTGGCGCTCCGCGACGAGGCGGGCCGGCTCATCGGCCGCTCCTGCCTCATCGAGGACCTCTCCGCCCTCGACCAGCTGCGGGGCCGGGTGGCCGCCCAGGAGCAGCTGCTCGCCCACATCACCCGGGAGGCCGCCGACGCCATCCTGGCGGTGGACGCCGCCGGCACGGTGACCAGCTTCAACCGCGGCGCGGAGCGGCTCCTCGGGCTCACCGCCGCCGAGATGGTGGGCCGGCCGCTGTCGCGGTTGCTCGACGACCAGGAGGTGGCCCGGCTGCTCGAGCGGACCGAGCGGCGGGGCGCGGTGCGCGGGGTGCGGCTCACGCTGCGCGACGCCCGCGGGGAGCCCATCCCGGTGGACGCCTCGGCCGCCGCGCTGGGGGGCGGCGCCGGGCCGGCCGGGGGCATGGCCATCGTGGCGCGCGACGCCTCCGGCCGGGAGCGGCTCGAGCGACAGCTCATGCGCTCGGAGAAGCTCGCGGTGGTGGGCAGCCTCGCCGCCGGGCTGGCCCACGAGATCGGCTCGCCGCTCACCGCCATCAGCGCCACCGCCGAGTACCTGCTGCTCGACGCCCGCGACGAGCAGCGCCAGGAGCTCGCCGCCATCGTGGGCGAGACCGACCGGATCGGCCGGCTGGTGCGCGACCTGCTCGGCTTCGCGCGGAGCACGCCCCGCCCCGCGCAGCCGGTCGAGCTCGGCGAGGCGGTGGAGCGGGTGCGCGGCCTGCTCCGCATCCCCGCCGGCAAGCGCCGGGTCCGCCTGCTCCGCGAGCTTCCCCCGGGGCTCCCCCCGGTGCTCTGCGACCCCGACGCGCTCCACCAGGTGCTCCTCAACCTGCTCCTCAACGCGGTCGCGGCCGTCCCCGAGGGCGGCCGGGTGGGCGTGCGCGCCCGGCTGGAGGAGGAGGCGGGGGAGCCGGCCGTGACCATCGAGGTGCACGACGACGGGCCCGGCGTGCCGGAGGCGCTGCGGGAGCGGATCTTCGACCCCTTCTTCACCACCCGCGCCGACGGGACCGGCCTCGGCCTGGCGGTCTGCGCCCAGGCGGTGGCGAGCCAGGGCGGCGACATCCGCGTCGGCACCGGGCCGCTCGGGGGCGCGAGCTTCCTGGTGCAGCTCCCGGCCGCGCCGGGGGCGCCCGCCGCGGCGGAGCGCGCGACGTGACCCGCGCGCTCTCGGTGCTGGTGGTCGAGGACGACGCCCGGCTGCGCGAGATCCTGGTCCGCCACCTCGAGCGGCTCGGGTACGCGGTGCGCGACGCCCCCGGCGCGGGGCGGGCGCTGCAGCTGCTCGAGGAGGCGCCCGCCGACGTGGTGCTCTCGGACGTGCGCATGCCGGGGATCGACGGCCGCACCCTGCTGCAGCTCGCGCGCGAGCGCTTCCCGGCGGTCCGGGTGGTGCTCATGACGGCCTTCGGGAGCGTGGACGACGCGGTGGAGGCGATGCGCGCCGGGGCCTACAGCTACGTGACCAAGCCCTTCCGCGTCGAGGAGCTGGCCGGCGTGCTGCGCAACGCCGCCCGCGAGGTGGCGCTCGGGCGGGAGGTGGAGGGGCTCCGGCGCGCCGCGCGCGGGCGCTTCAGCGCCGACCGGCTGGTGGGCCAGAGCGGGCGCATGCAGCAGGTCCGGGCCCAGCTCCGCGAGGCGGCGCGGGTCGGCTCCACCGTGCTCCTCACCGGCCGGAGCGGCACCGGCAAGGAGATGGCGGCCCGGGCCATCCACGGCGAGGGGCCGCGCGCCGGCGGCCCGTTCGTCCCGGTCAACTGCGCCGCCATCCCCGAGCAGCTCTTCGAGAGCGCCATGTTCGGCCACGTGAAGGGCGCCTTCACCGGCGCGCACGAGAGCCGGCCCGGCTTCCTCGAGCGCTCCTCGGGCGGCACCCTCTTCCTCGACGAGGTGGGCGAGATCCCGCCGTCCCTGCAGCCCAAGCTGCTGCGGGCGCTGCAGGAGGGCGAGGTGCTGCCGGTGGGCGCGACCCGCCCGGTGACGCTCGACCTGCGGGTGGTGGCGGCCACCAACCGCGACCTGGCCTCGATGGTGCGCGACGGGAGCTTCCGCGAGGACCTCTACTACCGCCTCGACGTGCTCCGGGTCGAGCTGCCCGCGCTGGCGGAGCGCGCCGAGGACGTGCCGCCCCTGGCCGAGCACCTCCTGCTCGAGATCGCCGACGAGCAGGGGGCCGCCTCGCTCGGGATCACCGCGCGCGCCCTGGCGGCCCTGGCGCGCCGCCCCTGGCCGGGGAACGTCCGCGAGCTGCGCAACGTGCTCGAGCGGGCCCTCCTCTCCTCGGCCGGACGGGCCGTCGACCTCGCCGACCTGCCGCCCGACGCCGGGCCCGTCGGCCCGGACCGGACGGCGGCGGGGACCGCGCCCGCCGCCGGGCTGGTCACCCTCGAGGAGCTGGAGCGGACGCACGTGGAGAGGGTGCTGGCGGCGGTCGGATGGAACCGCTCCGCGGCGGCCCGCATCCTCGGCATCGACCGGCGCACCCTGTTCACCAAGATCCAGCGCTACGGCCTCATCGGCCCGCTGCGCGCCGGGCCGTCCTCCGGCCCGGGCGAGGACGGCTGAGCCTTACCGGCGCGCGACGCCCAACGTACAAAACCGCCCCACCCGCGCCTGGGATGAAACTCCCCACTTCCCCCGCGCGCCGCGGCGGTTCGGCCGCGGATGTGCGGCCACCGGGGGCTCCTCCCATGGCACCATCCTTGCCTTGGTGCGCCCCCGTGAGAGGGAAGCCCCCCGAGTTGTCCTCACCCCAGCCTCGGCCGGGTGAGATCATGAACCCGCAGTCATCCAGCGCGGCTGCACGAAACCAGGGAGTACTCGCATGGACGCATTGATGCTGGCGCGCATCCAGTTCGCCTTCACCATCGGATTCCACTTCATCTTTCCCCCCATCAGCATCGGCCTCGCCTGGATGCTGGTGGCCGCCGAGTGGCTCGGCTGGAAGAAGAGCGACCCGGACTACGTCCGCGTGGGGAAGTTCTTCGGCAAGCTCTTCGCGGTGAACTTCGCCGTCGGCGTGGCGACCGGCATCGTGATGGAGTTCCAGTTCGGCACCAACTGGGCCCAGTACTCGAAGTTCGTGGGCGACATCTTCGGCGCCCCGCTCGCGGCCGAGGGCATCTTCGCCTTCTTCCTCGAGTCCACCTTCCTCGGGCTCTACCTCTACGGCCGCGGGCGGGTCTCGAAGGGGCTGCACTGGTTCTCGGCGCTCATGGTCGCGGTGGGCGCCACCCTGTCCGCCTTCTGGATCATCGTCGCCAACTCCTGGCAGCAGACCCCCGCCGGCTACGTGGTCCGCAACGGCCGCGCCGAGCTGACCGACTTCTGGGCGGCGGTCTTCAACCCCTCCACCATGCCGCGGTACCTCCACACCGTCACGGCCGCGCTGGTCTGCGGCGCCTTCGTGATGTCCGGCGTGGCCGCCTGGCACCTGCTGCGGGACCGCAAGTCGATCTTCGCCTACAAGGCCCTGCGGCTCGGGGTGACCTCGGGGCTCGTCTTCTCCATCCTGGAGGTGATGCCCTTCGGCCACCTGCACGCGCAGCAGGTGGCGCGCACCCAGCCCGAGAAGTTCGCCGCCATCGAGGGGCTCTACACCTCCCAGCACCACGCCCCGCTGGTGCTCTTCGCCATCCCCTTCTCGCCGCCGCCGCAGCTCAAGGCGAACATCGAGGTGCCGGGCATGCTCTCCTGGATGGCCTTCGGCGACATGGCGGCCCACGTGCAGGGGCTCGACGCGGTGAAGCAGGAGGACCGGCCGCCGCTCTGGATCACCTTCGTCTCCTTCCACAACATGGTGGCGCTCGGCGGCTGGTTCATCTTCCTCATGTCGGTCGCCGCCTGGAACATCTACACGCGGAAGCTCACCGAGCGGCCGCTCATCCTGAAGGCCCTGGTCTGGTCCATCCCGCTGCCGGTGGTCGCCTGCGAGCTCGGCTGGACCGCGGCCGAGGTCGGCCGGCAGCCGTGGATCGTCTACAAGCTGCTGCGCACCTCGCAGGCCCACTCCGCCACCGTCGGCGCGGCCGAGATCTGGTTCTCGCTGCTCCTCTTCGGGGCGGTCTACCTGCTGCTCGGCGCCCTCTGGCTCTTCCTCATGATCAAGAAGGCCAAGGCCGATCCGGGCGAGCTCCAGGCCGTCTCGGCGCACGCGTAAGGAGGCAACGCACATGGATCTCAACACCGTCTGGTTCCTCCTCGTCGGCGTCCTCATCTCCGGCTACGCCGTGCTCGACGGCTTCGACCTCGGCGTCGGCGTGCTCCACCTCTTCGCGAAGAGCGACGAGGAGCGCGACGTCCACGTCGCCGCCATCGGACCGGTCTGGGACGGCAACGAGGTGTGGCTGCTCACCGGCGGCGGGGCGCTCTTCGCCGCCTTCCCGGTGGTCTACGCCACCGTCTTCAGCGGCTTCTACCTGGCCCTGATGCTGCTCCTGGTGGCGCTCATCCTGCGGGCCGTGTCGATGGAGTTCCGCCACGGGCTCGACTCCCCGCGCTGGCGGCGCGTCTTCGACTGGTCCTTCGGCGTCGGCAGCCTGCTCCCCTCGATCCTCTTCGGCGTGGCGGTGGGGAACGTGCTCCGCGGGGTCCCGCTCACCGCCGAGCACGAGTGGGCCGGCAGCTTCCTCGGCCTGCTCAACCCGTACTCGGTGCTGGTGGGGCTCGTGAGCCTCGCCATGTTCGTCATGCACGGC
Organism: Myxococcales bacterium; assembly: GCA_021782135.1. Classification (GTDB taxonomy): domain Bacteria; phylum Myxococcota; class Myxococcia; order Myxococcales; family Anaeromyxobacteraceae; genus Anaeromyxobacter_B. The sequence goes on from JAJXVM010000150.1 coordinate 6,521, forward strand.
GCGCTCTACCTGCGGATGAAGAGCGAGGGCGCCCTCCACGAGCGCATGGGCAAGGTGGCCGTGGGCGCGTGGGCGGCCTTCCTGGCGGTCTACGGGATCGCCACCGTGGCGACCTTCCTCGTGTCGCCCTTCCTCTTCGAGAAGGTGGCGGCGAAGCCGGTCTTCTGGGCGCTCATCGCCCTGCTCGCCGCCGGCCTCTTCACCATCCCCCGCGCCACCCGCGCCGGCCGGTCCGGCACCGCCTTCCTGGCCTCCTCGGCGACCATCGTGGCCTCGATCTTCCTCGCCGCGACCAGCCTCTACCCGCGGCTGGTGCCCTCGCTGGGCGGCCTCTGGAACAGCCTCGACATCTACAACTCGGCCTCCTCGCCGAAGACGCGGACGGTGATGCTGGTCATCGCCCTGCTGGGGATGCCGCTGGTGCTCGTCTACACGGCGGTGGTCTACCGGATCTTCAAGGGTAAGGTCCGGCCGGGCCAGGCGTACGGCGCCGAGCCGACCGCGGCCGAGCAGGCCGGGATCCGGGCGGTGCAGACGCGGTAGATCCGTCGCGTTCCCGGCCTCGAGCCCCCTCCCTCGCCGCGGTGGGAGGGGGCGACCGCGGCGCGTCCCTCGCCACCTCCCTCCTCCTCGCGGCGGGGGCCGGGGCGGGGCGGCCCGCGGACTTCCTCCGCCCCTCGTCAACCCATTCACTTCCAGGTGGTTGACGAGTCCCGCGCCCTGCGGTACTCGGACCCGATGCCCGCGGCCGAGCCCAGCCCCGTCCCCATCGCCGCGGAGGAGACCGGCGCGGGGCGGCCGCTGGTGCTGGTCCACGGCTGGGCCATGTCGTCGCGGCTCTTCGCCCCGCTGCGCGACCGCCTCGCCGGGTTCCGGGTGGTGACGCCCGACCTGCGCGGCCACGGCCGCTCCCCCGCGGCCCCGACCGCCACCCTGGAAGATCACGTGGCCGACCTCGCCGGGCTCTTCGAGCGGCTCGGGCTCGAGGACGCCCTCCTCGCCGGCTGGTCGCTCGGAGCGCAGGTGGCGCTCGCGGCCGCGCCCCGGCTCGGCCCGCGGGTCGCCGGGCTGGTGCTCCTCGCCGGCACCCCGCGCTTCACGCTCGCCGAGGGCTGGCCCCACGGCCTCCCCGCCACCACGGTCGAGGCGATGGCGCTCCGGTACCGCCGCGACCCGGCCCGCGTCCTGGCGCGCTTCTTCGACGGCATGTTCGCCCCCGGCGAGCGCGCGCCCGAGGAGCGGCGCGCGCTGGCCGAGGAGCTCCTGGCCGCCGCTCCGGCCCCGTCGCCGGAGGCGGCCCTCGCCGGGCTCGACCAGCTCGCGCGGGTGGATCTGCGGGCGTCCCTCGAGGCGGTGGAGGCGCCGGCGCTGGTGATCCACGGGAGCGCCGACTCGGTCTGCCCCCCCGGAGCGGGCGCGTTCCTGGCCGACCGGCTGCCGCGCGCGCGGCTCGCGGTGATCGAGGGGGCCGGCCACGCGCCCTTCCTCACCCGCC
>JAJXVM010000151.1 GCA_021782135.1 Myxococcales bacterium
GCCGCGATCCGGCCGGCCAGCTCGTCGAAGGTGCGCCGGTGGTACGGGCCGGTGGCGAGCGCCTCCGCGACCAGGCTGTCCCAGTAGCCGCCCGGGCCGGCGTGGGTGTGGGTGGCCGCGAGGATCACCGCGTCGAGCCCCAGGTCGCGCACCTTCGCCCGCACCGCGCGCGAGAGCTCGCCGGGGATGAGCAGCAGCTCCGCCGACACGAGCGCCACGCTGCAGCCAGGCTCGGAGAGCACCAGGGCGCGGACGGCCAGCGGGTCGCGGATCCCCTCCGAATCCCACCGCAACCGCGGGAACCCGGCCACCGGCGCGGCGGGGGAGGCCGGCAGGGGCAGCTCGGCGGCGCCGGCGAGGAGCGGCCCGTCGCCCCGGACCGCCTTCTCCACCCGCGGCGCGCCCGCCCGCTCGGCCGGCCGCCAGGGCAGGAACCCCGCGCCCAGGATGGCGGCCACGGCGGCGAGGAGCGCCGCCGCCGGCACGGCGGCCCTGGCGAGAAGCTTTTTCAAATGGCAACCGTTATACTCCGCGCCCGCCATGGCTTACGACGCCGTGTACGACAAGTTCAAGGACGAGTGCGGCGTCTTCGGGATCTGGTCGCTGGGCCAGTCCGAGGAAGCCGCCAACTTCACCTACCTCGGCCTGCACGCGCTGCAGCACCGGGGGCAGGAGGCCGCCGGCATCGTCTCGACCGACGGCTCCACCCTCCACGCCCACCGCGAGATGGGCCACGTGGCCGACATCTTCACCGCCGACGTGCTGAACCGGCTCAAGGGCGGCGCGGCCATCGGCCACGTCCGCTACTCCACCGCCGGCGCCAGCCACGTGCGCAACGCCCAGCCGCTCGCGGTCCAGTACGCGGGGGGCGCGGTGGCGGTGGCGCACAACGGCAACCTGGTGAACGCCGAGGCGCTCCGGGCCGAGCTGGAGGAGTCGGGCTCCATCTTCCAGACCACCAGCGACACCGAGGTGGTGGTCCACCTCATGGCGCGCGCCCGCTCGGCCGGCCCGTCCGACCCGGTCCAGCGGCTCATCGCCGAGGTGCGCGCCGCGCTGGCGCGCGTGTCCGGCGCCTACTCCATCCTCTTCCTCTCCCCGCAGGGCCTGGTCGGCGCCCGCGACCCGCTCGGCTTCCGGCCGCTGGTGGTCGGCAAGCTCAAGGGCAGCTGGGTGCTGGCGAGCGAGACCACCGCCCTCGACCTCATCGAGGCGGAGTACGTCCGCGAGGTGGAGCCGGGCGAGCTGGTGATCATCGACGGGACCGGCCTGCGCTCCGAGCCGCTCTTCCCCGGCCAGCCGGCGCCCGAGCGCAAGGGGCGCTGCGTCTTCGAGCACATCTACTTCGCCCGGCCCGACTCGGTCCTGTTCGGCAAGTCGGTCTACTCGGTGCGCCACTCCCTCGGGCGCGAGCTCGCCGAGCTGCACCCCGTCCCGGCCGACCTCGTCGTCCCGGTGCCCGACTCCGGCGTGCCGGCGGCCATCGGCTACGCGGAGCGGAGCGGCATCCCGTTCGCCACCGGGCTGGTGCGCTCGCACTACGTGGGCCGCACCTTCATCGAGCCGCAGCAGTCCATCCGCCACTTCGGCGTGAAGCTGAAGCTGAACGCCCTCAAGGACGTGCTCCGCGGCAAGCGGGTGGTGGTGGTGGACGACTCGGTGGTGCGCGGCACCACCAGCCGCAAGATCGTGAAGATGATCCGGGACGCCGGCGCGAGCGAGGTGCACCTGCGCATCAGCTCGCCCCCCACCGCCTGGCCCTGCTACTACGGGATGGACACGCCCACCCGGCAGGAGCTCATCGCCGCCACCCACGGCGTGGACGAGATCGCCAAGTACGTCACCGCGGACAGCCTCGGCTACCTCACGCTCGACGGGCTCTACCGCGCCCTGGGCGACTCCCGGCAGGGGTACTGCGACGCCTGCTTCTCGGGCGAGTACCTGGTGAAGTTCCCGGAGCAGCGCGAGCGGCGCGGCGCGGGGCTGCGCGTCGTCGGCGCCTGACGGGGGGCGGCGCTCCCGCGCGAGGCGGCCCGCGGTGGGGCCCTCCCCGCCGTCCGGCTCCGAGCCCGGGGACCCCCCGTTAGATCCGGGTCATGACCGGAGCCGGCGACCGCTGGCGCGTGCAGGACGGCGCGCTCCACGTGTACCGGCTGTTCGACGTCGCCGACGAGATCGACCTCGCGAGGGCGGAGGCGATCGTCTCCACCCCCCGCTCGCGGCTCAAGCTGGAGCCGGCCCGGGGCTCCGCCGCGCTCGAGATCCCGGCCCCCCCGCTGCACATCGCGCTCGGCGAGCGGCAGGTGCCGCTGCGCGGCGGTCCGCGTCCCGCCGAGGCGGCGGCGCACCTGTACGACTACGGGGTGGTGAGCGTGGTCTACCGCCTCCCCATCCCGCCGGGCAGCTCGCTGCAAGAGCTGGCGCCGCTCGCCGAGGAGGTGGCGGTGACGCCCACCCCGTCGCTCGACGCCGCCGCCCGGCGCGAGGCCGACGAGCTCTGCCGCGCCCTGGCGCCCACCCTCACGCGGCCGCACGCCTGGGAGGGGCTCGAGACCTACCAGGTCTTCTTCGTGCGCCGGTTCGCGCTGCCGGTGACCGCGGAGGAGCTGGTGGCCGAGGCGCCCCTCGCGAAGCTCCTGCTGGGGGAGGTGAGCGCCGGGGCGCTCTCGGCCGGGGAGCGGGAGGACGTCCTCAAGCACCGCTTCAGCTACTTCGCCGACGACCTCGCGGTGGTGGACTGGAACAGCGCCTTCGTCCTCGAGCCCTCCGGGATGACCGACATCCCCGACCTGCTGGAGTTCGCGACCGCCCACCTCCTCGAGCTGCGCTACTACGACGCGCTGCTCGACCGGTCGCTGTCGCGCATCTACGACGAGCTCTCGGCGGGCCGGCGCGCCCCCGCCCTCTTCTCCCCCCGCTACCGCCGCCTGCAGCGCCGCACCGCCGCCCTGCTGCTCGAGCTCTCGGAGATGACCGAGCGGCTGGAGAACGCGGTGAAGATCATCGGCGACTTCTACCTGGCGCGCCTGTGGCAGAGCGCGATCCGCCGCTTCCGCCTCCCGGCCTGGCAGGAGACGGTGCTGCGCAAGCAGCAGCTCCTCTCGGGCGTGAACACGCTGCTCGGCGACGCCGCCGACACCCTGCGCGGCCAGCTCATGGAGCTGGCGGTGATCCTGCTCATCCTGGGCGAGCTCCTGCTCGCGCTCCGCGTACACTGAGGGTCCGGGTGGCGGCGCGGCGCCCGGGGGGTCGATCGCGCGGATCGCCCCATTTTCCAGGCCGATCGCGCGGACGAGCAGTTGACGGGTGGATCCGAAAGCGATATCAGGGCAGTCAATCGCCGCCGGTGGGCGGGTAAGGAGGGCTTCCAAAATGACGCAGGCTCAGTTCTTCCAGGCGGTGGCCGAGGAGTCCAATCTGTCGAAGGCCCAGGTCCGGGCGGTCTTCGCCGCGGTCGAGGGGATCGTCACCAAGCGGCTCAAGGCCGAGGGCAAGATCCCGCTGGGCGGCCTGGGCGCCGCCAAGCTGGTGGACCGCAAGGCGCGCGTGGGCCGCAACCCGGCCACGGGCGAGCAGATCAAGATCGCGGCTCGCACGGCGATCAAGCTCAACCCGTCCAAGGCGCTCAAGGACGTGTTCAACAAGAAGGCGAAGAAGTAGCCCGATTCGCCCAGCCGAACCTTTCGGAGGCCCGCCGGAGCGATCTGGCGGGCCTTCTTCGTCCTGGGCAACATGCTCCCCATGAACGTTCGCGTGAAGAGGGTCGAGACGGCGGCCGAGCGGGACTCCAGCCTGGCGCTCCGCCGGCGGGTGTTCGTGCAGGAGCAGGGGGTGCCGCCCGAGCTCGAGCCGGACGAGCTCGACGAGGCCGCCGATCACGTGCTCGCGCTCGACGAGGCGGGCGCGTGCGTCGGCACCGGGCGGCTGCTGCTCCAGTCGCCCGGCGTCGGTCGGGTGGGGCGGATGGCCGTGGAGGCGCGCTGCCGCGGGGCCGGCGTCGGCGCCCGGGTCCTGCAAGAGCTCGAGCGCGTCGCCCGCGCCCGCGGGCTGCGCGAGATCGTGCTCCACGCGCAGGTGCACGCGCAGGCCTTCTACGACAAGGCCGGCTACGCGCCCGCCGGGGAAGAGTTCGAGGAGGCCGGGATCGCGCACGTCACCATGCGCAAGCGGCTTTGAGCCGCGCGGCAGGGGCGGGGCCGCATGCCCCGTGTTCAGGCGAAGTGCAGCAGCGCCCGGAGCGTGGTGATGATGTCGGTGAACTTGACCGGCTTCTGCAGGAAGACGTCCACCCCGAGCGGCGCGGTCCGGGCGCGGGCGGCCTTCCCGCCGGCGCTGATGACCACGATCGGCATCGAGGCGCAGACCGGCAGCTTGCGCGCCGACTCGACCAGGGCGAAGCCGTCCATGCCCGGCATGTAGAGGTCGGCCATGAGCAGGTCGACCGCGGGGTGCCGCTCGAGCCGGCCCAGGGCCTCCCGGCCGTCGCGGGCGAAGTCCACCTGGAGCTGCACGCCGTCGCTCGCGATCTTGCGCATGGCCGCCTGGTACATCTCGAGCACCAGCGGGTTGTCCTCCACCACCAGCAGGTGGTACGGCCGGGCCGGGGCCGCGGGCACCTCGAGCGCGCGGGCGGCGAGCCTGGCGAGCTTCTCCCGGTCCGCGCCGCGCTCCGCCGGGACCTTGACCGCCAGCCCCTTCGGGAAGTCGGTGGAGGCCTGGCGCTTGCGCACCACCTCGACCTCGATCTCCACCGCCTCGAGGAGGCCCGGGAAGCTCACCGAGAGCGGAACCCGGGCGCCGACGGCCAGCTCGCGCTCGGTGCGGATGAAGAGCCCGCTCGCCGAGAGGTTTTCGGTAGCATCCCGAAATTCCGGCAAATCCGGGTAGTCGATACGGAGGATGAGCGGGACGCGAGGGTCCCTTCGCTGGTCGGAAGAACTCATACGGGCGCAGACCCAATATACACCCCCCGAAAAACGGTTTGACATCCTCCTGGGGGCACACTAGCTTCGCCGATCATTTTCTTCAGGCATCTCGGAGCTTTATGGCCGACGCACACCAGCGGTCAACCGGACTCCCAGCGGAATTGCCACCCGAACAGGTGGCGCGTTTCAACGCGGAGCTCGGCGTCATCCTGAAGCGGTACCCCGAAGATCGAAAGGCGGCGGCGATGATTCCCGCGCTCCGTCTGGGGCAGGAGATCTTCGGCTGGCTCTCTCCGGCGGTGCAGCTCCTCTGCGCCGAGCGGCTGGGCACGTCCCCCGCGCGGGCCGAGGAGGTCGCGACCTTCTACGTGATGCTCGAGACGCATCCGCACGGCCGCCACGTCGTCGAGCTCTGCACCAGCATCGGCTGCTCGCTCTCGGGCGCGCACCGCATGTTCCAGGCGCTCAAGCAGAAGCTCGGCGTCGAGAACGGCGGCACCACCGCCGACGGCCGCGTCACCTTCCGCGAGGTCGAGTGCCTCGGCTCCTGCGGCACCGCTCCGGCGATGCTGGTGGACGAGGACATGCACGAGCGGCTCACCCTGGAGAAGGTCGAGAAGATCCTCGGAGGCCTGAAGTGAGCGAGACCCTCATCCTCTCCCAGCGCTGGGGCAAGAAGGACAGCCACACGCTCGCGTCCTACCGCGCCGACGGCGGCTACCGCTCGCTCGAGAAGGCGCTGGGGATGGACCCGCCCGCCATCGTCAACGAGGTGAAGGTCTCGAACCTGCGCGGCCGCGGCGGCGCCGGCTTCGCCACCGGCCTCAAGTGGTCCTTCCTCCCGAAGGACATCCGGCCGCGCTACCTCTGCATCAACGCCGACGAGTCCGAGCCGGGCACGTTCAAGGACCGCTACATCATCGCCCACGATCCCCACATGCTCATCGAGGGGATCGCCATCGCCTGCTACGCGAACGACATCCACCTCGCGTACGTCTACATCCGCGGCGAGTTCAAGAAGCAGGCGCAGATCCTCCACGACGCCATCCAGGAGGCCTACGCCGCCGGGATCCTCGGCCCCAAGGTGATGGGGCGCGACTTCTCCCTCGACCTCCACGTCCACCGGGGCGCCGGCGCCTACATCTGCGGCGAGGAGAGCGCCCTCATGGAGTCGCTGGAGGGCAAGAAGGGCTACCCGCGGCTCAAGCCGCCCTTCCCGGCGGTGGTGGGCCTCTGGGGCAAGCCGACCATCATCAACAACGTCGAGACGCTCGCCAACGTGCCCTGGATCGTGGAGCACGGCGGCGCCGCCTTCGCCGCCCTCGGCACCGGCAAGTCGGGCGGCACGCGCCTCTTCTGCGTCTCCGGCCACGTGGTGCGGCCCGGCGTCTACGAGAAGCCGGTCCACTACAACCTGAAGAAGCTCATCATGGAGGACTGCGGCGGCGTGGTCGGCGGCCGCAAGGTCAAGGCGGTCATCCCCGGCGGCAGCTCGGCGCCGGTCCTGGCGGCCCACGAGATCGACGTCTCCATGGAGTTCGACGCCCTCAAGGCGGTCGGCACCATGGCCGGCTCGGGCGGCGTCATCGTGATGGACGAGTCCACCTGCCTCGTCCGCGCCCTCTCGCGCATCTCCATGTTCTACGCCGAGGAGAGCTGCGGGCAGTGCACGCCCTGCCGCGAGGGGACCTCCTGGATGGAGGGCATCATCCACCGCATCGAGCACGGCGAGGCCAGCGCCGCCGACGTGGACCGGCTCGAGCAGCTCACCGGCAACATCATGGGCAACACCATCTGCGCCCTCGGCGACGCCGCGGCGATGCCGGTGCAGAGCTTCCTCAAGAAGTTCAAGCCGGAGTTCCTGGCCCACGTCGAGGGCCGGGGGTGTCCGTTCGGCGACCACGCCTGGGGCCTGACGCAGGAGTCCCGCGAGGCGGTCGTCGGGGAGATGAGGGTCTAGGCATGGGCGACAGGGCCGAGATGGCAGTCTTCTGGATCTTCACCGTGCCGCTCATCGCGGCCAGCCTCGGGGTGGTGGTCACCAAGAACCCCATCACCGCCGCCATGAGCCTGGTCGGCGCCTTCTTCTGCCTGGCCGGCATCTACGTGCTGCTCACCGCGCACCTGGTGGCCTTCCTGCAGATCCTGGTCTACGCGGGCGCCATCATGGTGCTCTTCCTGTTCGTCATCATGCTGCTGGCGCTGCAGGAGGAGATCCTGGGCGTCTCGCGCATCAAGGTGATGCAGGGCTTCGGCGCGCTCGGGTGCGTCGGGGTGTTCGCCGTCATCTACCGGGCCATCCTGGCCACCGGGCCGCGGATGATGCCGCAGGTCGGCGAGGACTACGGCACCGTCAAGGCGGTGGGCCGGATCCTCTTCACCCAGTACCTCCTGCCGTTCGAGGCCACCAGCTTGCTGCTCCTGGTGGCGATCGTGGGCGCGGTGGTCGTCGCCAAGCAGAGGATCTGAGCCATGGTCCCTTCCAGCTACTACCTGGCGCTGGCCGCGATCCTCTTCTCCATCGGCCTGTTCGGGGTGGTGTCGAAGCGCAACATCCTCATCGTGTTCATGTGCATCGAGCTGATGCTCAACGCGGCCAACCTGACCTTCCTCGCCTTCGCGCGGCAGAGCGGGAACATGGCCGGCCACGCCATCGCCTTCTTCGTGATCGCGGTGGCCGCGGCCGAGGCCGCGGTGGGGCTGGCGATCGTCATCGCCATCTACCGCACCCGCGGAACCCTGCACATGGACGAGGTGAGGGTCCTTCGAGACTGACCCCGCGCGCACCGAACGGGCCGCGGATTTCCGGGCGCCTCGCCCGGCGCTCCGTGTAGATTGGCGGCCACATGCTCGCGCGCTGCGCCCGCTGCCAGAACACCTTCACCACCGAGCGGTTCGGGGTCCAGACCTGCCCGCACTGCGGCTCGGAGGTGCTGCTCTCCGATCCGAACGCGCCGGCCGCGCCGCCGTCCACCCCGCCCGCCGGGCCTCCCGCCGCGGAGACCTCCTCGCCGAGCTGGGGCGTGCCGCCGGCTCCGCCGCCCGGCTTCGGCGCGG
>JAJXVM010000152.1 GCA_021782135.1 Myxococcales bacterium
GCGGCGGCGAGCACCTCCGCCGCGCCGAGCCCCGCCGGGCCGGAGCCCACCACCAGCGCGTCCCAGCGCTCCCACGCGGCGGGCGACGGCGGCGCCGGGGCCGCGTCGGGCAGCCGCCCCAGGCCGGCGAGCCTCCGCGAGATCTTCACCAGCGCCCGGTTGGCGGTCCGCGAGGAGGTGAGGAGGTGGTGGTGGTCGAGCCCGCGCGGGGTCGCGAGATCGATCACCGAGAGCAGGTCGTGGCGCGCGTTCGGGAAGGCGTTCTGCGTCTCCACGCGCAGCCCCTCGCGGCAGGGCACGCGGCAGGTGCGCCGGCTCGGCGCGCCGTCCACCCGGGCGAGGCAGCTCCCGCAGCTCCCCTGCAGGCAGAAGGGGCCGCGGGCGCGGTGGTACTTGTAGCTGCGCGCCACCAGCGGGCGGCCGGCGGCGAGGAGCGCGACGGCCACGCTCTCCCCGGCGCGCGCCGGCACCCGCTCGCCGTCCACCAGGATGGCGCAGTCGGGCGCGAAGCGCGGATCGGGGAGGCGTGGCATGGACGTCCGCTCCTCCTGTTGTTAATCCGGGGAGCGTGTGAGCGTCCTGTTCGTCTTCGTCGACGGCGTGGGGGCCGGGGCTCGCGACCCGGCGGTGAACCCGCTCGCCCGGGAGGAGTTCCTCCTCTCCCGGTTCGAGGACGGGACGGGCGCGCCCTTGCCCCGCGGCGGGCGCGCGCGGCTCGCCGATGCCCGGCTGGGGGTCCCGGGGCGCCCCCAGTCGGCCACCGGGCAGGCGACGCTGCTCACGGGCGAGAACGCGCCGCTGGCCATGGGGCGGCACCTGCTCGGCTTCCCCACCCCGGCCCTGCGCTCCTTCATCGAGGCGCGCTCGATCTTCCGCCGGCTGGCGGAGCGCGGGCGCCGCGCCGCCTTCGCCAACTCGTACCCGGTGGCCTGGCTGCGCGCGCTCGGCCTCGACTGCGAGGGGGAGCCGGAGTGGGAGATCCCGCCCCGCCGGCGGGTCCGCCCCTCGGCCACCACCGTCGCCTTCGCCGCCGCCCCGGGGGCGCGCTTCGCCACCTGGGAGGACGCGCGGCGGGGCCGGGCGCTCACCCCCGACCTCACCGCGGCCCGCGCCAACCGGATGGGGGCCGGGGTGCCGCCGCGCAGCCCGGAGGAGGCGGCCGCCATCGCCGGGCGGCTGGCGCGCGCGCACGACCTGGTGCTGTTCGAGTTCTTCGAGACCGACGAGGCGGGCCACGCCCGCGCCATGGAGCCCGCGCTCGACGCGCTGCGCCGGCTCGACCGGTTCCTGCGGGCGGCGGTGGCCGGGCTCGGGCCGGGCGACTCGCTGCTGGTGACGAGCGACCACGGCAACGTGGAGGACCTCTCGAGCCGCAACCACACCCTCGCGCCGGTGCCGGTCCTCGGCTTCGGGCCGGCCGCGGAGGGGCTGGACGCGGTCTCGGATCTCACCGGGGTGGCGCCGCTCCTGCTGGCCCTGGCCTGATCGCGCCGGGGGCGGGCTTGCGCCGCCGGTCGCGCCGAGGGTAGAACCCGGGCGCGATGCGCACCGCTCTCGTCGGCCTGCTGCTCCTGGCGAGCGTGGCGTGCGCCCCCCGCTACCGGTCGAAGGAGTCGCTCCGGAGCCTCACGGTGACGGCGGAGGGCGGGCAGGTGGTGCGGGTGCAGTACTGGCCCGACGACGCCGCCTCGGCGGAGCAGGTGAGCCAGGCGATCCCGGCGGCGCTGGCCCGGCTCCGCCCCTGGGGCAAGCTCGCCGTCCCGGTCACCATCACCCTCTACCCGTCCCACGAGGCCTTCGAGGCGGCCATCTACCGCGAGGGCTACGGCTGGCTCCGCGCCTGGGCGCGCTACGACACCATCGACCTCCAGTCGCCCCGCAGCTGGGCGCTGTTCGTCGGCCCCGAGCAGAAGGACGTGGAGGAGCTGCTCACGCACGAGCTCACGCACTGCATCATGTACCAGCAGGCGGGGAGCGAGTGGTCCTGGCCGTACAAGGGCATCCCGCTCTGGTTCCGCGAGGGGATGGCGAGCGTGGCCGCGGACCAGGGGCACCGGCGCAAGAGCCCCGAGTTCATCTACGGGTTCTACTCCAGCTCGAGCCCGACCTCCGGGAGCGGGGACGGCGCCGGCGAGGGCGGGACGGCGGTGCGGAGCAACGGCGACCCGGTGAGCGACCCCGAGCCGCTCTACCAGTCCGATCAGGAGGTGGTCTACGCCTCCGCGCACTGGGCGTTCCAGTTCCTGCTCGACCGCTACGGGATGGAGCGGGTCCGCAAGATCCTCGACGAGATGAACGACGGCCGGCTCTTCAACGCCGCCTTCCAGAGCGCGATCGGCATCCCCCCGGACGAGTTCGAGGCGGACTTCCGCAAGTACATCCTCTGGCGGGGCTGGGAGCGGTAGCGCGCGCGGCGCCCCCGGCCGCGGGCTCGGCGGGGACGGGGCGCGCCGGGCGAAGCGGGAGGGGGCCGCCCGCCCTCGCGCCTCACGCCTTCACGATCTTCTCGCGCCCGGCCTTCACCGCCCGGCAGGCGTTGCGGGTGTCCACCACCAGCGGCGCCTGCTCCACCACCCGGGCGTAGTCCACGCAGGAGTGGTCGGTCGCGATCAGCACGGCGTCCGAGCCGGCGAGCGCCTCGTCCGTGAGCGGCACGCTCACCATGTCGAGCCGGTGGCGGCGCATGCGCGGCACCCGGGGCACGAACGGGTCGTGGTAGACGACCTGCGCCCCGCGGCGCTGCAGCAGCTCGATGATCCGGATGGCGGGGCTCTCGCGCATGTCGTCCACGTCCTTCTTGTAGGCGATGCCGAGCACCAGCACGCGCGCCCCCTTGAGCGCCGCCCCGCGGTCGTTGAGCGCCTCCATGGTGCGCTGCACGACGTACTGCGGCATCCCGGTGTTGATCTCGCCGGCCAGCTCGATGAAGCGCGTCTGGAACTCGAACTGCCGGGCCTTCCAGGTGAGGTAGAAGGGGTCGATGGGGATGCAGTGGCCGCCCAGCCCGGGCCCGGGCTGGAACGGCATGAAGCCGAAGGGCTTGGTGCTCGCCGCCTCGATGATCTCCCAGACGTCCATGCCCATGCGGTCGCAGAGCATCTTCAGCTCGTTCACCAGGGCGATGTTCACCGACCGGAAGATGTTCTCGAGGAGCTTGGTGGTCTCGGCCACCCGCGTCGAGCTGACCGGGACCACCCGGTCGAAGGCCGCGCCGTACAGCGCCAGCGCCGCCTCCAGGCAGCGCGGCGTGTAGCCGCCCACCACCTTGGGGATGCTGTGGGTGGAGACGCCGGAGCCCGGGTCCTCCCGCTCCGGCGAGAAGGCGAGGAAGAAGTCCCGCCCCGCGACGAGCCCGCTCCCCCGCTCCAGGATGGGCAGCACCACCTCCTCGGTGGTGCCGGGCCAGGTGGTCGACTCGAGGACCACCAGCTGGCCGGCGCGCAGGTGCGGCGCGATCGCCTCGGCGGTGCGCTCCACGTAGGACAGGTCCGGCTCGCGCTCCGGCGTGAGCGGGGTGGGCACGCAGAGGATCGCGGCGTCGCAGCCGGAGAGCGCCGCGAAGTCGGAGGTGGCCGAGAGGCGCCCGGCGCGCACGGCGGCGGCGATGGCCTCGGCCGGCACGTGCCGGATGTAGCTCCGGCCCTCGGCGATGGCGCGCGGCTTCTCCGGATCGACGTCCACGCCGACCGCCGCCAGCCCTCGGGCCGCGAAGGTGAGGGCCAGCGGCAGCCCCACGTACCCCAGCCCCACCACCCCGACCCGCGCCTCGCGCGCCGCCACGCGGCCGTGCAGGCCCGGCTCGACCGCTCCCGCTTGCTGCGTCATCCGCTCTCTCCTCTCACAGCGAAAGCACCGCGGCGGTGAGCCGCCCGGGGCAGGCGAGCCGGCCCGCGTGGACCGCGGTCACCGCCTCCGTCGCCTCGCCGTAGCCCGGCGAGTAGGTGGAGGAGACGAGGGCGAGCACGAAGCCCTCCTGGCGCCCCAGCACCAGGAGCGCCAGGGGGGCCTCGGCGGGGCCGATCTCCACCCCGGCCGCGCCCTCGAAGATCCCCGGCGAGGCGCCCGGCAGCGCCGAGAGGCGGGCCCGCTCCGCGTCGGTCGGCGGGCGCAGCCGGGCCTCGCGGTGCGGCAGCGGGAAGCGCGACTCGACGTGGTGATCTTCCGCTCCCTCGAGCGTGTCGAGCACCAGCAGGGCGTCGTCGCCGAGGAGCAGCTCGCGCCGGTGCACCACGCCGAGCCGCGCGTAGCCGCGGTGCTCGCCGGCGAAGCGCTCGAAGCGCTCGGAGGACTCCAGCCCGAGGCTGCGCGCCTGCGCCTCGTCCGGGAGCGCGAAGAGCCGCCCCTCGGGGATGGGGTTCTGCTCCTCTCCGTCCACGCGGAGCGTGGCGTGGGCCCGGGTGGAGCGGAAGGCGTTCCGGACCTCCGGCTCGGCGGTGTAGCAGTAGCTGCCCGGGTCGCAGATCGCCAGGCGGCCGTCGACGCGCAGCTCGAAGGCCAGCTTGTCGTTGTGCGAGTGGCCGCCGACGCCGCGCTGGCCGTTCGGGCCGCAGGACACCGCCGCCTCCAGGCGCCCCCGCCGCAGCACGTGGATGCCTCCGCGGGGATAGCTCACGCTGCCCGGCGGCGGCCCGGGCGGCGCGGCCGCGAGCCGCTCCAGCGCCGCCGGCCCGAAGAGCCACAGGACCTCCTCCGCGCCGGCGGCCCCGGGCCGGAGCCGCAGGCCGGGGTCGCGCAGCAGCGCCGCGCCGATCGGCAGCAGGTACCCGCCCTCGAGCCCGCCGCGCTCGCGGAAGGCGAAGATCCGCCCCGAGTCGTTGTCCCCGAGCTGCGGCAGCTCGTCGCCCGCCAGCAGCCCGCGCAGCGCCCGGAACATCGCGCCGAGCCGCCGCCAGTAGCCGGCGCCGAGGGCCGCGTGGCCGGAGCGGCAGAGCAGGCCCGCGGCGGTGAAGAGCTCGAGCGCCAGGCGGTGGTAGGTGGCGGAGCCCTCGAACGAGAGCCCGTCGTCGTGGGTCTGGGCGCGCAGCTCCCGCCGCAGCCCCACCACCGCCAGCTCGCGCCAGCGCTCCGCCTCGGGCCACTCGGGCAGGAAGAGACCGCACACCAGCAGCCCGAGCCAGTCGGCCGCGAGGTGGTTGTTCGGCACCGCCGTCGAATCCTCGAGCCGGTCGAGGATGAACCGCCCGGTGGCCACCGCGAGGCGCGCCAGGTCGCGGGCGTAGCCGGGGTCCTCGAGCTCGCGGGCGCCGCGGAGGAGCACGTGCGCCTGCGCGAGGTTGAGCATGCGGAGCCCGGCCTCCATCGGGCAGGCCCATTGCACCCCGCGTCCCACCGGGTTCTGGGCCGCGAAGTCGCGGACGCTCGCCACGAAGGCCGCGCCGAACCGGGGGGCCTCCCCCGGCGCGGCGATCGCGCCGCAGGCGAGGGCCACCCACTGATCGCCGCGCCCGACCACCCACGAGTCCTTCACGTCGGAGCCCGGGACCGGCGGCAGCGCCTGCGAGGGCGCCCAGGCGGCGTAGCGGCCGCCGCGGAGCGGGTCGAGCTGCCAGTCGGTGCCCCCGCCCGGGCGGGCCACCTGCACGCGCCGCCCGAACACCCGCACCTCCTGGCGCACCGCCGCCTCGGCGCGCTCCCGCACCCGGTCCCGCTCGCCGGGGAAGAAGCGGTCCAGCGCCCGCGCGATGCTCGCCCGATCGGGAGCGAGGGCCATGAGGGGCCGGATGGAGAGCCGGCGCGCCAGCTCCTGCGGGCCGGCGCAGCCGAAGCTGTCGAGCAGCTCGTCGCGGCCGGGTGCGTAGGGGCGCACCACCAGCCGGTTCCGGGCGGCGCGGTACGCCTTCAAGGCCGCCGTGGTCAGGAGCCGCTGGGGGGGGACGTGCGTCGCGAGGAATCCGAGATAGGACACGGCGGGTGGTGATGAGCAAAGGCCTTGCCAGCCTCCCGGCCCCCCCGGCCGGCGGCCCATCCGGCCCTTCCGGAGACCTCCCATGCGCCGGAGGCCCGGTCGGTCTCCGCGGGTTTGCCCTCCGCGGCGCCAGCCGGGGGCCGGCGCCGTGCGGCCGGGGGCGCGGAGGGAGGGCGGCGCGGCGGGCGCTGCCAGGGCGTCCCCCTTCGCCGGATGGGAAAAGATCTTCCCAGGGCAGGCCCTCCCGGCGACGCGGACGGCGGACCGGCGCGGGCGGAGGCGGGCCGCGCGGTGGCAGAGCCCTTGCTACGAAGGTGACCGACGGCGGTCCTGGCGGCCGACCCGTGCGGAGGCGAGCGTGACTTCAGTGGGCCTGGCACTCTCCATCGACGAGCGGCGCATCGACGTGCAGGCGGCGTGGCGAAAGGCGGTGGCGCGCGAGCTCGGTCCGACCGACCCCGCGCTCGGCTTCGCCGCCGGGCCGCTGCTGCAGGAGCTCGCGCTCTTCCTGCGCGGCGACCTGCCGTCCCGCTCCGGCGAGGGCGCGGCCGAGGCGGTCGCACGCTGCGCGGTGCTGGTGCGCTCGTCGGCCAGCCCCGCCCAGCTCGCCCGGGAGGTGGCGGTGCTGCGCCGCGCCCTCTGGGAGGCGCTGCGCCCGCTCGGCCACCCGGCCTCCGCCGAGGAGCGCCGGGCGGTGGACGGCTGGCTCGACGAGGCGCTCGCCGGGGCGCTCGAGCGCGTGGACCGCGCCCGGGCGCGGTCCCAGGCGCGCCTCTCGCCGATCATCGTGCCCGCGCGCGCGGGCGCCGCGCCCTCGCCCGCCCCGGACGAGGAGGACCTCCCCTTCGCCGAGGCGGAGCTCATCGAGGAGCCGGCGCCGGGCGAGGCGGAGCGGACGGCCGGCGCCTAGACCGTCACGAAAGGTGAACCGGTTTCTCGCCGGGCCGGGAGGGGTTGGCTAGACTCCGCCGCGTGACCGGCACCTTCGGGAAGTACCGCGTCCTCGAGCGCATCGCCTCCGGAGGCATGGCCGACGTCTACCGCGCCGAGCTGCCCGGCCCGGCCGGGTTCGTGAAGGAGGTGGCGCTCAAGGTGGTGCGCGGCGGCGGGCCCGGCGACGGCGCCTCGCTGGCGATGTTCGTGAGCGAGGCGCGGCTCGCCTCCGGGCTCGGCCACGCCAACATCGTCCAGGTGCTCGACTTCGGCCGGGAGGGCGATCGCTGGTTCATCGCCATGGAGCTGGTGCGGGGGCACAGCCTGCGCGCCGTGGCCGAGCGCTGCCGCGAGGCGGGGGTGCGGTTCGGGCTGGCGCGGGCGGTGGAGGTGGGCGTCCACGTGGCCCGGGCGCTCGCCTACGCGCACCGGCTCGAGGTGGGCGGGCGGCCGGCGGGGCTGGTGCACCGCGACGTCTCGCCGCAGAACGTGCTCGTCTCGTTCGAGGGAGAGGTGAAGCTCGCCGACTTCGGCATCGCCCGCGCGCTCGGCGCGCGCGAGCTGACCGAGCCCGGCACGCTCAAGGGCAAGCTCGCGTACATGGCGCCGGAGCAGGCCAGCGCCGGAGAGGTGGACGGGCGGGCCGACGTCTTCGCGCTCGGGGTGGTGATCTGGGAGCTCTGCGCGGGGCGGCGGCTCTTCGCCCGGGACGGAGAGGCCGCCACCCTGGCCGCGGTGACCGGCTCGGAGGCGATCTCGCCGCCCTCCGCCTGGAACGAGGCGGTCCCGCCGGCCCTCGACGCCGCCCTGCGTTCGGCGCTGGAGCGGGATCGGGCGCGCCGAACGCCGTCGGCCGAGGCGCTCGAGCGCGAGCTCGCCGAGGTGCGCCACGCGGAGGGCTGGCGGCCGGAGGACGTGGACCTGCGGCCGCTCATGCGCAGGCTCTGGCCCGATGGGGCGCGCGGGCCGAGCCTGCCCCCGGCCGCGCTCGCCGCCGAGAGCGCCCTCGGAGCGGAGCGGGGCGGCGCGGCGGGGGTGAGCTCGGCGGAGCGGACGGCGATCATGCCGGCGGAGCGCTGGGCGGACCCGCCGGAGCGGGCCGGC
>JAJXVM010000153.1 GCA_021782135.1 Myxococcales bacterium
GGCGGCCGCGAGCCCGGCGGCGGCGGCGAGCCGGGCCGTGCCGCCGAAGCCGTCGAAGAGGGACCGCGCGTGGAACGCGAGCCCGCCGAGCGGCCCGAGCCTGGGCGCGCCGCCCGGCTCGAAGGTGGTCGAGGTGACGAGCATCGTCCGCAGGCGCCAGGTGAACGGGACGAGCGTCCAGCCGGCCATGGGCAGCGCCAGCCAGACCACCAGGGCGCGCAGCCGCCGCGGCACCTCGCGCCGGAGGTCGGCCCGGGAACGCCAGAGCTCCAGGCACCCGCCCAGGAAGAGCGAGAAGACCGCCCAGAAGACGGGGCCGTCGGCGGTCCGCGCCACGAGCGGGCGCCCGAACACCGTGGTGGAGATGCCCCCGGTCGCGGCGATGGCGGCCCCGGCGAGCACGCAGGCGGCCGCGGCCGCCCCGAACCCGGCGAAGGCGCGGCGCCGAAGCGCGCGCAGCAGGGCCCGGGCCGCCCTCTCCCGCTCGGCCGGTTGGAGCTCGGCGACCTCGAGCACCAGCACCGCCACCGCGAGCAGGATGCCGTGCTGCCACTTGGCGTGGAAGAGGAGGTTCCCGGCCAGGGCGATGGGCCAGACGCGCGCGCCTGACCCGGTCGCGCGTAGCCGGAGCCAGGCCAGCAGCGCCAGCGCGGTGAGGAGGGCGGAGAGCGGCTCCAGCATGGGCGTGGCGGCGTAGCCGAGCAGCCCGAGGTGGGCGGCCACCAGCGAGGCCGCCGCCGCGCCGGCGAGGAGCCCCCGCGCGGGAGCGAGGGTGGCGGCCGCGAGAAAGGTCACGCCCAGCAGCGCACCGGAGAAGGCGCAGGAGAGCAGCCCCTCCACCGTCGCCGACGGGCCGGTGGCGGCGAGCAGCGGCGCCACCAGCGCCATGCGCAGGGTGGGCCAGGTCTCCGGTCCGGCGAGGAGCCGGAGCAGGGCGAGCGGGCGCAGCTCGCGAATGGCCTGCGCAGCCTCGAGGTTGAGTACCGCCCGGCGCGCCGCGTCCCAGCCGAAGGAGGCACGATTGGGCACCTCGCGCCAGGCGATCGCCAGCCGGCCGAAGGCGGCGGCGGCGAGCAGCGCGGCCAGCGCCGGCGCGCCGCGCGGCAGATGGCGCGGGGCCGGCGCCAGGGGGTCGGGCGCCGGCGGGGTGCGCCTCGCCAGGACCTCCCTCACGCCGGCCGGGCCCGCACCGCGGCCACGGCCGCCCGCCCCGCCGCGAAGGCCGCCTCGTTCACGGCGTGGAGCCGCTCCGGCAGCGAGGCCCGCACCGCGTCGAGGAAGAGCGTTTCGGGCACATCGAGGTGCGCCGAGAGCGCGCCCAGCAGGGCCACGTTGAGGCTGCGCCGGTTCGCGAGCGCGCCCTCGGGCACGAGGTCGGGGGCGAGCAGCACGCCGCCCGGCTTGAGCGAGGGGCGGTTCACCTCCACCTCCGAGGCCGCCAGCACCACGAGGAAGTCGGCCTCGCCCGGCGGGACCATGGGCGAGAGCACCTCCTCGCCGAAGCGCACGTCGGTGCTCACCGACCCGCCGCGCTGGCTCATGCCGTGGACCTCGGCCTTCTTCACGTCGAGCCCGGCGCGGAGCGCCACCTCGGCGAGGATGTCGGAGGCCTTGATGACGCCCTGCCCGCCGAGGCCGGCGATGATGACGTTGGTGACGTTCGGCTTCACTGGGCCGCCCCCTCTCCCTGGCCCTCGCCCCCGCGCGGGGAGAGGGGCTCCGGCGCGGAGCCGAGGCAGGCCGCGGCGCACCCGCCGAGGGCCCGCTTCTCGTCCGCCGCCTTCTCCCACTTGCGGATGTCGGGCGCGGCGAGGATGCAGGGCCGGCGCGCCACGATGAGCGAGAGCGCGGTCTCGGCGAGCCGCTTCCGCAAGAGCGCCTCGAAGCCGGCCGGATCCTCCACCGGGTCGAGCACGTCCACCTGCGGGACCCCCATGGCGCGGGCCACGCCCTCGATCGAGAGCCGGCCGGTGGGCTCGTGGTCGAGGGTGCGCCCGGTGCCGGGGTGCTCCTGCTGGCCGGTCATGGCGGTGGTGCCGTTGTCGAGCACCAGCACCACGTGGCCGGTGGGCGGCGGGTTGTAGACCATCTCCGCCACCCCGGTGAGGCCGGAGTGGACGAAGGTGGAGTCGCCGATCACCGAGACCACCCGGCGGGCCTCGGCCTCCGGCAGCACGTGGCGCAGGCCGAGCCCGACGCCGAGCGCGGCGCCCATGTCCACCAGCGTGTCCATGGCCTGGTAGGGCGGGAGCACGCCGAGCGAGTAGCAGCCGATGTCGCCGGCCACGATGCAGTCGAGCTTCTGCAGCGTCCCGTACACCGGGTGGTAGGGGCAGGCCGGGCAGAGCTCCGGCGCCTTGCCGCGCGGCGGAGCCGGCTCGGGGCTGGCGTCGCCGGCCAGGAGGCGGCGCACCCGCCCGACGTTGAGCTCGCCGAAGCGGAACGGCTCGGGCCGCCCCTCCACCGCGATCCCGGCGGCGCGGAGCGCCTCGAACAGGCAGGGGTCGCCCTCCTCCACCACCACGCAGCGATCCACGCTCTCGGCGAAGGCGCGCAGGCGCGCCAGCGGGAGCGGGTGGACGGCTCCCAGCTTGAAGACGCTCGCGTCGGGGGCGGCCTCGCGCACGTGCAGGTAGGAGATGCCGGCGGTGACGACGCCGAGCCGGGGATCGCCGCGCTCCACCCGGTTGAGCGGGGCGGTCTCGCACCACTCCGCCACGGCCGCCAGCTTCTCGCGGAGCCGCCGGTGGGCCGGCCGCGCGTAGGCGGGGATCATCACCCGGCCGGCGATGTCGCGGCGGAAGCGGGCCGGGGCCGAGGCCGGCGGCGCGGGCCGCCGCTGCAGGATCGACTTGCCGTGGCAGACGCGGGTGGTCATGCGCAGCAGGACCGGCAGCTTGAACCGCTCCGAGAGCGCGATGGCCTCGAGCGTGAAGTCGTAGGCCTCCTGCGAGTCGGAGGGCTCGAGCGCGGGCAGGCCGGCGGCCACCGCGTAGCGCCGGTTGTCCTGCTCGTTCTGCGAGGAGGCCATGCCCGGGTCGTCGGCCGAGACCACCACCAGGGCGCCGTCCACGCCGGTGTAGGCGGCGGTGAAGAGCGGATCGGCGGCCACGTTCAGGCCGACGTGCTTCATGGTGACGAGGGCGCGCGCGCCGGCGAAGGCGACGCCCAGGCCCACCTCCAGGGCGACCTTCTCGTTCGGCGCCCACTGGGCCTTCCCGCCGGCGGCGTCGAAGGCCTCGAGGATCTCGGTGGAGGGGGTGCCGGGGTAGCCGGTGCCGAGGGCGACGCCGGCGTCCCGGGCCGCGAGCGCGACCGCCTCGTCGCCGCTCGCCAGGATTCTTTCGGGGTGGTTCATGGGGGGCGCCAGTGTACCGCGTTTCCCGCGCGGTTCAGCCGGAGGGACCGGCGGGAGGCGCGTTCGGGCCGCCCCTCCCCTGCCCTCCCCGTGCGACGGGGAGGGAGAGGCACCTGGAGACGCACCTCGGGAAGTGCCCCCAGGCCCACCTCCCTCCCTCTCCAGCGAAGCTGGGGAGGGTCAGGGAGGGGGTGAGGTCCGCGCGGCGCCTACGCCTTGGCCTTCGGCGAGCCGGCGGCCGCGCCGGGGACGAGGTTCGCGGGCAGCATGGCGCGCGCGAGCTGCTCGTAGAGCGCGTACTTCTCGCGCACCGCCTTCTGCGCCTCGGTCATGAAGCGGTCGAACGCCTCGGGGTTGGCCTGCTGCACCTGCCGGTAGCGGTTCTCGTTCGACACGTAGTCGATGAGGCTCATCTTCGGCGCGCCCGAGTCGAGCTTGAGCGGGCTCTCGCCCACCGCGGCCCGGCGCGGGTCGTAGCGGAACAGCGGCCAGTAGCCCGACTCGACCGCGGCGGTCTGCTGCTCGATGCCCAGGCCCATGTCGTAACCGTGGGCGATGCAGTGGCTGTACGCGATGACGATCGAGGTGCCGGGGTAGGCGTCGGCCTCCTTGAGGGCGTTGATGGTCTGGGCGTCCTTCGCCCCAATCGCCACCCGGGCCACGTACACGTTGCCGTAGGTCATCGCCATCATGGCGAGGTCCTTCTTGCCGAGGGCCTTGCCGGCGGTGGCGAACTTGGCCGCCGCGCCCATCGGCGTGGCCTTGGAGGCCTGGCCGCCGGTGTTCGAGTACACCTCGGTGTCGAGCACCAGGATGTTCACGTTCTTGCCCTGGGCGAGGACGTGGTCGAGGCCGCCGTAGCCGATGTCGTAGGCCCAGCCGTCGCCGCCGACGATCCAGACGCTCTTCTTCACCAGGTAGTCGGCGACGAGCGACAGCCGCTTCGCGTCGGGGGTGCCGAGCTGCGAGAGCTTCTGCTTGAGCGCCTTCACCCGCTCGCGCTGGGCGGCGATGCCGGCCTCGCTGGACTGATCGGCCTCGAGCAGCCCCTTCACCAGCTCGTCGCCGACCTGCGGGGCGAGGCGGGCGAGCAGCTCGCGCCCGAACTCACCCTGCTTGTCGACCGCCAGCCGGAGCCCGAAGCCGAACTCGGCGTTGTCCTCGAAGAGCGAGTTGGCCCAGGCCGGCCCCTGCCCGCAATCGTTGGTGGCGTAGGGCGTGGTCGGGAGGTTGGCGCCGTAGATCGAGGAGCAGCCGGTGGCGTTGGCGATGAGCATCCGGTCGCCGTAGAGCTGGGTGAGCAGCTTGAGGTACGGCGTCTCGCCGCAGCCGGAGCAGGCGCCCGAGAACTCGAAGAGCGGCTCGAGGAACTGGGTGCCCTTCACGTCGAGCTTGAGCTTGGTGCGGTCCGCCTCGGGCAGCTCGAGGAAGAACTCGAAGTTCTTCTTCTCCTGCTCACGCAGCGGCGGCATGGGCACGAGGTCGAGCGCCTTGTGGCCGGCCTGGGTCTTCGACTCGGCCGGGCAGATGGCGACGCAGAGGTTGCAGCCGGTGCAGTCCTCGGGCGCCACCTGGATGGTGTACTTCGCGCCCTTCACCTCGGCGCTCTTGAAGTCCATCGCCTTGAAGGCCGCCGGCGCGCCGGCCAGCGACTCGGCCGGGTAGAACTTGGCGCGGATGGCGGCGTGCGGGCAGATGAGCGCGCACTTGTTGCACTGGATGCAGAGCGAGGAGTCCCAGGCCGGGATGTCGAGGGCGATGCTCCGCTTCTCCCAGCGGGTGGTGCCCATGGGCCAGGTGCCGTCCACCGGGAAGGCCGAGACCGGCAGCAGGTCGCCCTTGCCCGCCATCATGAGCGAGGTGACGCGCTGGACGAACTCCGGCGCCTCGGCGGAGACCGCCGGCGGCCGCGGCTGGCCGGTGAGCTTCGCCGGCACCTCCACCGGGAAGAGGTGCGCCAGGGTCTGGTCCACCGCCTCGAAGTTCTTCTGGACGACCTCCTCGCCCTTCTTGGCGTAGGTCTTCTCGATCGCCTTCTTGATGTGGGCGATCGCCTCCTCGCGCGGCAGCACGCCGGAGATGGCGAAGAAGCAGGTCTGCATGATGGTGTTGATGCGCACCCCCATGCCGGTCTTCTTGGCCACGTCGTAGGCGTCGATGACGTAGAACTTGAGCTTCTTCTCGACCAGCTGCTGCTGCACCTCGAGCGGCAGGTGCTCCCAGACCTCCTTCGGCCCGTACTGGGTGTTGAGGAGGAAGGTGGCGCCCGGGGCGGCCAGCTCCAGCATCTCGTACTTCTCGAGGAACTGGGACTGGTGGCAGGCGACGAAGTTGGCCTTCGAGATCAGGTAGACCGAGTGGATGGGCTTCGGCCCGAAGCGCAGGTGGCTGATGGTCACCGAGCCCGACTTCTTCGAGTCGTAGACGAAGTAGCCCTGGGCGAAGTTGTCGGTGTCCTCGCCGATGATCTTGATGGAGTTCTTGTTCGCGCCCACCGTGCCGTCGGCGCCCAGGCCGAAGAAGACCGCGCGGACCACCGAGTCGGGCTCGATGTCGAAGGTGGGGTCGACCGGCAGCGAGAGCTTGGTGACGTCGTCGTTGATGCCGACGGTGAAGTGGCGGTGCGGCCGGCTCTTCGCCAGGTCCTCGTAGACCGCCTTCACCATCGCCGGCGTGAACTCCTTGGAGGAGAGGCCGTAGCGCCCGCCGGTGACCACGATCTCGTGGTGGAAGCGGTCCACGTGGGCCTGCTGCGCCTCGCGCAGCGCGGTGACCACGTCCTGGTAGAGCGGCTCGCCGATGCTGCCCGGCTCCTTGGTGCGGTCGAGCACCGCGATGCTCCGGGTGGTGGACGGCAGCGTCTTCATGAACTCGCCGACCGCGAAGGGCCGGTAGAGGCGCACCTTCACCAGGCCGACCTTCTCGCCCTTGGCGACCATCCAGTCGATGGTCTCCTGGATGGTCTCGCAGGCCGAGCCCATGGCCACCACCACCCGCTCCGCCTGCGGGTGGCCGTAGTACTCGAAGAGCCTGTACTGGCGGCCGGTGAGCTTGGCGAACTCGTCCATGGCCGCCTGCACCGCGTCGGGGCAGTCGAGGTAGTAGGTGTTGCAGGCCTCGCGCGCCTGGAAGAAGGCGTCGGGGTTCTGGGCGGTGCCGCGCACCACCGGGCTCTCGGGCGTGAGCGCGCGGGCGCGGTGCGCCGCCACCAGGTCGTCGGTGATGAGCGCCCGCAGGTCGTCGTCCTCGAGCAGCTCGATCTTGGAGACCTCGTGCGAGGTGCGGAAGCCGTCGAAGAAGTGGAGGAAGGGGATGCGGCTCACCAGCGAGGCGCGCTGGGCGATGAGCGCGAAGTCGTGCGCCTCCTGCACCGAGGCGGACGAGAGCAGCGCGAAGCCGGTCTGGCGCACCGCCATGACGTCGGAGTGGTCGCCGAAGATCGAGAGCGCGTGGGTGGCCACGGTGCGGGCCGACACGTGCATGCAGAACGAGGTGAGCTCGCCCGCGATCTTGTACATGTTCGGGATCATGAGGAGCAGGCCCTGCGACGCCGTGAAGGTCGTCGTCAGGGCGCCCGCCTGCAGCGCGCCGTGGACCGCGCCGGCGGCGCCGCCCTCGGACTGCATCTCGGAGACGCTCGGGACGGTGCCCCAGATGTTCTTCTGCCCCTTGGAGGACCACTCGTCGGCCCACTCCCCCATGTTGGAGGAGGGGGTGATCGGGTAGATGGCGATCACCTCGTTGATGCGGTGGGCGACCGAGGCGACCGCCTCGTTCCCGTCCATCGTCACCATGCGCCGCTTCGACATGCACGCCTCCTCGGGTTGGAAACGGCCCGGATGGGCGCGTCCCAGCCTAAAAACCTTCGAATGGGGGACCGATAATCCTGCGGGGTGCGGGGAACGGCGAGTGTAACAGAGCGTCCCCCTGAGTTCGCAAGCCTGGGGCCCCGATTGGGCCGCCGCGGCGCGTCGACACGGACGGTGAGAACGCGCCGGGCGCGGCAAAACCGGCCGCGATCGCCGCAAGCGCGCGCTTACGCCCCGGATTGGCCGGAAATTGTTTCGGTCGCGCCCCCGGCACCCAGCGGGAGAGCCGGGCCCCGGGGGCGCCGTCCGCCGGAGCGCCGGGAGAGGGCCCGCCCGCCGACGAGGCGCAGGCGCGCCCCTCCGCCTAGCCTTCGACCGGGAAGCGGGGCGCGTCGGCCCAGAGCCCTTCGAGATCGTAGAACTGGCGCGCCTCGCGGCTGAAGACGTGCGCCACCACGTCGCCGTAGTCGATGAGCACCCAGCGGCCGCCGGAGTAGCCCTCCGAGCCGACCTTGGTCTGGCCCGCCGCCTTGAGCTTCTCGTCCACCGCGTCGGCGATGGCGCCGGCCTGCCGCTCGCTGTCGGCGGTCATGAGCACGAACCAGTCGGCGTAGCTGGTGAGGCCGCGCACGTCGAGGAGCAGCACCTCCCGCGCCTTCTTGTCGAGGCCGGCCTGGGCGATGGAGAGCGCGGTCTCGCGGGCGGGGTCGGGGCGCGCGGCCTCGGCCGGCGCGGCGGAGGGGGCGGCCGGCTCGGCGGCGGCC
>JAJXVM010000154.1 GCA_021782135.1 Myxococcales bacterium
TCGCCTCCGGACCTCGGGAGAGCCCCCTCGCCGCACCTCCCCCCCACGCCCGCGAAGCGGGGGAGGGTCAGGGAGGGGGCGCCCGGCGCGATCAGCCGGCCACGCCTCCTCCCCTCTCCCGCGAAGCGGGGGAGGGCCAGGGAGGGGGCGATCCGGCCTGGGCCCGGCCCGCGACCGCTGCCCCCATCCTACCCGACCCTCGGACCCCCGCCGAGCGCGCCGCCCGTCGCCACCTGCTGCGGACCCCCCTCGCGCGCCTGCCCAGGGCGCACCCCGCGCCGCGCGCGCTGCTCGAGGAGCGCGGGTACCTGACCGTGGAGCAGGCGCTCGAGTTCCTGCCGCGGACCTGGCAGGACCGGACCCGCATCGGCCGCATCTCCGAGCTGCGGCCGGGGGCCGAGGGGACCGCCGCCGGGCAGGTGGTCTACGCGCGCACCCAGCGCATGCGCTCCGGCAAGCCCATGCTCAAGGTCGGCCTCTCCGAGGGCGGCGCCAAGCTCGAGCTGGTCTTCTTCAACCCGCCTCCCTGGCGCGCGAGGCAGTTCGCCGCGGGCGAGTCGCTCCTCGCGACGGGGAAGGTGACGGAGGGGTTCGGCGGCGCGCGCCAGATGACGCAGCCGGAGGTCGAGAAGCTCGCCCACGGAGATTCGGCCAACGTGGGACGGATCGTCCCCGTCTATCCCGGGCCGGCCGACTACCAGCACCCGGCGCTCCGCAAGCTCATGAAGCGGCTCTGCGACGAGTACGCCGGCCAGGCGGTGGACGATCTGCCCCCGGCGCTTCGCGCCCGCCGGGGCCTCGTCGGCCGCGCCGAGGCGCTCCGCGCCCTCCACTTCCCCGATCCGGGCGCGGACCTGCAGGCCGCCGCGATGCGCGCCACCGCTCCGTTCCGGCGGCTCATCTTCGAGGAGCTCTTCTTCCTCCAGCTGGCGCTGGCCCGCAAGCGCCAGGGGGTGCGCGCCGAGGCGGGGATCGCCTTCGCCGCCGGACCCGCGGAGGTGGCGGGGGCGGTCGCGCGCCTCCCGTTCGCCCTCACCGGCTCGCAGGCGCGCGCCCTCGCCGAGATCGCCGCCGACATGGCCCACCCCGAGCCGATGAACCGGCTCCTCCAGGGGGACGTCGGGTCCGGCAAGACCGCGGTGGCCTTCGCCGCCGCCTTGCTGGCGGTCGGCTCGGGCTACCAGGCGGCCTTGATGGCCCCCACCGAGATCCTCGCCGCCCAGCACGCGCGCACGCTCACGCGCTGGCTCGAGGGCTCGGGGATCGAGGTGGTCTTGGTGACCGCCGCGGCCCGCGGCAAGGGGCAGAAGGCGGCGCGGCAGTCGGTCGGGGAGGGGCGGGCCCGGATCGCGGTCGGCACGCACGCCCTGCTGGAGGCGGACGTCGCCTTCGAGAACCTGGGGCTGGTGGTGGTGGACGAACAGCACCGCTTCGGCGTGCTCCAGCGGGCCGGGCTCATCGCCAAGGGGCGCCGGCCCGACGTCCTCGTCATGACCGCCACGCCCATCCCGCGCACCCTCGCGCTCGCCTTCTACGGCGACCTCGACCAGTCGAAGATCACCGAGCTGCCGCCGGGGCGGACCCCGGTCGAGACGCAGGTCTTCGGCGACTCGCAGCGGAAGAAGGCGTACCAGCTCGCCCGGGCGGAGCTCGAGGCCGGGCGCCAGGTGTACGTCGTCTACCCGCTGGTGGAGGAGTCGGAGAAGAGCGACCTCGCGGACGCCACCAGCGGCGCCGCGGAGGTCGCGAAGATCTTCGCCCCGCACGCGGTGGGGCTGCTCCACGGCAAGCTCAAGACCGAGGAGAAGGAGGCGGTGATGGCCCGCTTCCGCTCGGGCGAGCTGCGGATCCTGGTCGCCACCACCGTCATCGAGGTGGGCGTGGACGTGCCGAACGCCTCGGTGATGATCGTGGAGCACGCCGAGCGCTTCGGCCTGTCGCAGCTGCACCAGCTCCGCGGCAGGGTGGGCCGGGGCGCCGCCCGGAGCCACTGCGCGCTCATCGCGCACTTCAAGAAGGCCGGCGAAGAGGCCCGCGAGCGGCTCGAGGCCATGGCGTCGACCCAGGACGGGTTCGAGCTCGCCCGGGTCGATCTCAAGCTGCGCGGCCCCGGCGAGCTGCTCGGCACGCGGCAGTCCGGCCAGCGCTTCCTCGAGGTCGCCGACCTCTACCGCGACGAGGCGATCCTCGACGAGGCCCGGGCGGAGGCCGCGGCGCTGGTGGCCGCCGACCCCGACCTCTCCGCCCCGGAGCACGCCGCCACCGCGGAGGCGCTGGCCGAGCGCTGGGCGGAGCGGCTCTCCCTGGCGCAGGTGGGCTGAAGCCGCGGTATGCTGGACCCGTGGAGCCCGGGTCGATCGAGCGGCTGCGGAGGCAGGGCATCCGCGACGAGCGGGTGCTCGCGGCGATGGAGGCCCTCGACCGCGGCCTCTTCGTGCCCGCGGCCGCCCGCCCGGAGGCGGAGGAGGACCGGCCCATCCCCATCGGCCACGGCCAGACCATCTCCCAGCCGTACGTGGTCGCCTTCATGACCGAGGCGCTCGGCCTCACCGGGCGGGAGCGCGTGCTCGAGGTGGGCACCGGCTCGGGCTGGCAGGCGGCGCTCCTGGCCCGGCTCGCGGCCGAGGTCTGGAGCGTCGAGATCGTCCCGGAGCTGGCGGCGCGCGCGGCCCAGGCGCTGCTGGGCGAGCTCGGGCTGGGCAACCTGCACCTGCGCGTCGGGGACGGCAGGGGCGGCTGGCCGGAGGCGGCGCCCTTCGACCGCATCCTGGTCACGGCGGCGCCGGCGGTCCTGCCGGTCGAGCTCCTGGCCCAGCTCGCCCCCGGGGGCAGGATGGTGGTGCCGGTGGGGAGCCAGGACGCGGAGGCGCAGTTGCTCCAGATCGTGGAGCGGGGCGCCGGCGGGGAGCTGTCGGTGCGTTCGTCGATTCCGGTGCGCTTCGTCCCGCTCACGAGCGTGGCCCCCGGCTCGAGCGCCGGGGTCTGCTAGGATGAGGGCCGATGACGGTCTGTCCGGTCTGCGAGCACGCGCAGGAAGCCAGCGACGAGTGCGAGGTCTGCGGCAAGCGGTTCCTCCCCGGGCCCGCCGGAGGAGCGGTGAGCGCGCCGCCAGGGGAGTGGCTCGAGCCCACCGCCGTCGAACGGGGCGGGGCGGCCCCGGTCGCGCCGCTGGAGGGGCTCGAGCCGACCCGCGCCGACCCGGTGGCGGTCGCGCCGGCCGCGCTGGATCCGGAGCTCGAGCCCACCGCGGCCGCGGCGGTGCGGGTCTCGGCTCCGTCCCTGCCCGACCTGGAGACCACCGCGGCGGCCCCCATCCCCGGCGACGCCCCCGCGGCCGAGCCGGCGCTGCTCGTCTGCCGGTACTGCCGCACCCCGGCCCTCCCCGGCGAGCTGCTCTGCGGGCGCTGCGGCATGCGGTTGCCGGTCTCCCGGCCGGCGGCGACGGCCGCGAGCGACGGGTCCACCCCGTGCCCGAGCTGCGGGGTGCCGGGGACCGGCGCGCGCTGCCTGTCCTGCGGCGGGCGGCGGACCAGCGAGGACTGAGCGACCGGACGGTTTTCCGGCCTTCCCGGCGGCGCGACCCTCTTGCGCTCGGGCGGCCGGGGCGGCAAAGTGACCGGCCCCTCCCGACCTTCGGAGCGCGCATGACCTCCCCGACCTTCACCGCCCGCTTCCGCTGCGCCGAGGGCTGCGACTTCCAGGCGCCGCTCACCGAGGTGGTCTACCGCTGCGGCCGCTGCGGCGGGCTGCTGGAGGTGGACCACGATCTCGACGCCCTGCGCCGGCGCTCCCCCGAGGAGTGGAAGGCGCTCTTCGAGTCGCGCTTCCGGACCGGCCCCTGGCCGCTCGGCTCCGGCGTGTGGGGCAAGAAGGAGTGGGTCTACCCGGAGCTCGCGACCGAGAACGTGGTCTCGATGTACGAGGGCGGGAGCCCCCTGCTGCGGCTCGACCGCTACGCGGCCCAGATCGGGCTCGAGGACGTCTGGCTGAAGGAGTGCGGCGTCACGCACACCGGGTCCTTCAAGGACCTCGGGATGACGGTGCTCGTCTCGGCGGTGAAGGAGATGCGCGCCCGCGGCAAGAAGATCCGCGCCGTGGCCTGCGCCTCGACCGGCGACACCAGCGCCGCCCTGGCGGCCTACTGCGCCGCCGCCGGGATCCCGAGCGTGGTGCTGCTCCCGCGCGGCAAGGTCTCGACCGCCCAGCTCGTGCAGCCCATCGCCAACGGGGCGCTGGTGCTCGAGCTCGACACCGACTTCGACGGCTGCATGAAGGTGGTGCAGGAGCTGTCGCTGACGCCCGACATCTACCTCGCCAACTCGATGAACTCGCTGCGCATCGAGGGGCAGAAGACGCTCTCCATCGAGCTGGTCCAGCAGCTCGGCTGGAAGGCGCCGGACTGGATCGTGATCCCCGGCGGCAACCTCGGCAACGCCAGCGCGGTCGGGAAGGGCTTCGCGCTCATGAAGGCGCTCGGCCTCGTGGATCGGCTGCCCCGGCTGGTGGTGGCCCAGGCCGAGAACGCCAACCCGCTCTACCGCGCCCTCACCGCCGCCGGGCGCGCCCCCGGGCCGGAGGTCGAGGTCGCGCCGGTGCGGGCCTCCCGGACCCTCGCCTCCGCCATCCAGATCGGCGCGCCGGTGTCGGCCAGGCGGGCGCTGCGGGCGCTCGCCGCCATGGACGGGCTCGTCGAGCAGGCGAGCGAGCAGGAGCTCTCCGACGCGGCGGCGCGAGCCGACCGGGCGGGCGCGTTCGCCTGTCCCCACACCGGCGTGGCCCTCGCGGCGCTGGAGAAGCTGGCGGCTCGCGGGACGATCCGCCGGGGAGACCGCGTGGTGGTGATCAGCACCGCCCACGGGCTCAAGTTCTCCGAGTTCAAGGTGGGGTATCACGAGGGCACGCTGACCGGGGTGGCCGGGAACCTCGCCAACCGCTCGGTCCGGGTGGCGCCCACGCTGGGCGGCGTCGAGGACGCGATTGCGGCCCGTTTCGGGCGCGGGTAGAGTCCGCCCCCCATGAGCGACACCCCTCGTCCCCAGGCTGCCGGCGCGCAGGCCCTCCGCGCCGAGCACGACGCGCTCGCCGCGCGCCTGGCGACGCGCGCCTCGGTCGACTTCGTGCGCAAGGGCGCGCTGGTCGGCTTCGCCGGCTTCATCTGCACCGGCCTCTCGCTGAAGCTCGCCTACGACCGCTGGGGCCCGAAGCACAGGATCTTCTTCAAGGGCCCGCCGATCTTCTTCTACCTCGCGGCCGCGGCGGCGCTGGTGCTCCTGGCGCTGGCGGCGCGCGCCTTCGTGCGCGCACGGGGGCTCATGAAGATCGAGGACGCCGACTTCGCGCGGCTCCGGTCCTTGCGGCGCGACCTGGGGCTCGATCCGTGAGGCGGCGCCGGGGAGGGCGCTTCCTCGTGCTCGAGGGGCTGGATGGCTCCGGCACCACCACCCAGGCCGAGCGGCTCGCCGCGGCGCTGCGGCGCGAGGGGCGCGAGGTGGTGGTCACCGCCGAGCCGTCTCGCGGCCCGCTCGGGCAGCAGGCCCGCCTGGTGCTCTCGGGACGCCTCCGCGGCGGCGCGGGGGCCGACGGGTTCGATCCGGGCGCGCTGGCGCTGCTCTTCGCGGCCGACCGGCTCGATCACCTGCAGTCGGAGATCCTGCCGGCCCTGGCGCGAGGGGCCGACGTGGTCTGCGACCGGTACACCCTCTCCAGCCTCGCCTACCAGTCGCTCACCACCGGAGACCTGGACTGGGTGGCGGCGGTGAACGCGCGGGCCCGGGCCCCGGACCTGACGCTCTTCCTCGAGGTCTCCCCGCGCACGGCGCTGCGGCGGCGCTTCGCGGCCTCGGCCGAGCGCGAGATCTTCGAGGTGCCCGCGTTCCAGCGCCGGGTGGCGCGCGCCTACCGGCGGGCGCTGGCCCGGGTGGAGGCCGCCGGAGAGGCGGTGGCGGTGGTGGACGGCGAGGCGCCGGCCGAGGCGGTCACCGCCGCCCTCTTGGAGTCGATCGGCGCGCGCCGGTAGCCCGCGGCATCCGGCTGCGCTATCCACGAGAGGCGTGGACCGGGACATCCCGAGCGCGGCGCTGCTGGTGGTGGGCACCGAGGTGCTCACGGCCAAGGTGCAGGACGAGAACGGGCCCTACGCGGCGCGGGCGCTGCGCGACGCCGGGCTCTGGCTGGCCACCGTCTGCACCCTGCCGGACCAGGTGGACGCCATCGTGGAGGCGGTGGACCGCGAGCGGCGGCGCCGGACCTGGGTCTTCACCTCGGGGGGCATCGGCCCCACCCACGACGACGTCACGGTGGCCGCGGTGGCCCGCGCGCTCGGTCGTCCGCTGCGGAGGCACCCCGAGCTGGAGGCGATCCTCCGCGAGGGCCACGAGCGGTGGACCGGCAGCCGCGAGGTGCCGGAGCCGGTCCTGCGGATGGCCGACGTGCCCGAGGGCACGCGGCTGGCGGGCGGGGGGTTCCCCTGCCTTCAGGTGGAGAACGTGGTGATGCTCCCGGGCGTCCCGCAGTTCTTCCGGGCGCAGCTCGAGCGGTTCCTGCCGGCGCTCGCCGAGCCGCCCTTCCGGCTCGCGATCCTGTTCCTCGGGCTCGGCGAGGACCGGATCGCCGAGGCGCTCGAAGAGGTGGCGCGGGCGTACCCCGACGTGGACATCGGCAGCTACCCGCGCTTCGACGAGGCGGACCACCGGGTGAAGGTCACGCTGGAATGCAAGGACGTGGCGCGCGTCGGCGCGGCGCGGGAGGCGCTGCTCGCGCGGCTCCCGCCGGGCGCGGTGCTCCGGAGCGAGGGCCCGTGAAGGCTCCGGAGGCGAGGCCCCCGACCGTCGCCCCGGCCGGCTACGCCTCGAAGCGGTCGATCTTGCCCGACTTCTGCAGGATCTCGAGCGCCCCCTTGGCGACCTTCTCAGGGTCCTCCCCCTGCAGCTTCACCACCAGCGTCGCGAGCCCGCGGTTCGCGGGAGGCACCACCGACACCGCCCAGCTGTCCCCCAGGTCCTTGTCGACGTTGACCTGGCACTCCGTCTCACCGATGAATGCACGAGCCATCCGGGCTGCGCCTCCGTTCGCTGTTTCCACCGCCGGCGAAGATACTCCACGAGCCCGCGGATGAGGAAGCGCCTCGCGATCGGCCTGGCCATCGGCCTGGCCATCGGCCTGGCCTGCGGCGCGCCGAAGCCGCGGCCGCCCTCCGGGGCGGTCGTGCTCGCGGTGAGGGGGCGCGTCGAGAACGGCCCCTTCACCTTCGGCCGGGAAGACCTGGCCCGGCTGCCGCGACGGACGCTCCGCGCGCTCGACCCGCGCACCGGCCGGGCGGTGGAGTTCGAGGGCGTCTCGCTGGCGCCGCTGCTCTTCGACGAGATGGCGCTCGCGCGCGGGGCCGACACCGCCGCGGTCCGGGGAGCGGGAGGTTACCTCGCGGCCATCCCGCTCTCGAACCTGCGGCAGCTCCGCCCGGTGCTGGCGGACCACGCCGGGGGACAGCGGTTGCCGGCGCCGCGCCTCGTCTGGCCGAACCTCGACTGGCCGGGGCTGGAGAGCGACCCGCGGGTCCGGTTCTGGTGGGTGGACGGCGTGGCCGCGGTGGACGTCCTCGCGTGGGAGAAGAGCTTCGGCCGGGCGCTGCGGCTGCCGGTGGGCGCCGGCGACGCGGCCCGGCTCGGCGCGGACGAGTTCGTGACGTGGTGCTTCTCGTGCCACCGGATGCACGGGGTGGGCGGGGAGCGCGGCCCGGATCTCTCACGCGCCGCGGAGGGTCCCGGCGGAGCGCAGCTCGCGCGGCGGATCGGCGCGCACGGGGCCGCCGAGTCCCGCGCGCTCGGCGCCGCCCCGCCGCCGCGGGG
>JAJXVM010000155.1 GCA_021782135.1 Myxococcales bacterium
GCCCCTTCGAGAACACCGCCAGATCGCCCTGCACCGAGGCCACCTCGACCGGGCGCGGCGTCACCGTGTCGCCCTCGCCGACGACGTAGACGAAGGGGCCGGAGGGGCCCCGCTGCACGGCCAGGGCGGGCGCGGTGAGGGCGTCGTCGAGCGTGGTGAGGAGCAGCCGGGCCTTCACGAACTGGTTGGGCCAGAGCTGGCGCCCGGGGTTCGGGAAGATGGCCTTCAGCCGGATGGTCCCGGTGGTCTGGTTGATCTGGTTGTCGACGAGCTCGAGGCGCCCCTTCCCGAGCAGGACGGCGCCGTCCCGGCTCCAGGCCTCCACCGGCAGGCGGTCGCGGGCGAGCTGCGGCGCCACCCGCGGGAGCTCGTCCTGCGGCAGCGTGAAGAGCACCGCGATGGGGTCGAGCTGGGTCACGATGACGATCGCGCTCTGGTCGGCCGGGTGCACCACGTTGCCGGGGTCGACCAGACGGATCCCGGTCACCCCGTCCACGGGCGAGGTGATGCGCGCGTACACGAGGTTGAGGCGCGCGCTGTCCACGGCGGCGCGGTCCATCACCACCGCCCCTTCGAGCTGGCGGACCAGCGCCTCCTGATCGGTGAGCTGCTGGACGGCGATGAGCTTCTGCCCGGCCAGCTCGCGGTAGCGCTGCTCGTTGACCTGGCCGTTCTTGAGCTGGGCCTCGTCGCGCGCCAGCGCGCCCTGCGCCTGCTCGAGCTGCACCTGGAACGGGCGCGGGTCGATCTGCGCCAGCACCTGCCCGCGCTTCACCGACTGGCCCTCCCGGAACAGCACCTGCTCGAGGATCCCGTCCACCAGGGTGCGAACGTTCACGGTCTTGTAGGCGATGACCGAGCCGAGCCCCTCCAGCCAGACCGGCACGTCCCGGCGCTGGGCCGTCGCCACGTTCACCGGCACCGGCCGGCTGGCGCGGGCGTCGCCGGGCGCCGGGCCCCGGGGAGCCCTCCCGGAGCGCGCCCGGAAGACGACCCCGATCGCCACCAGGGCCAACAGTCCCGCCAGGAGCCACGGCCAGCGTCTCTTCGTCATCCTCACTCCAGCGCCTTCTCGCGGCCGAGCGCGCGCAGCAGCTGGCTGCGCGAGGTGGCCAGGTTGTAGTCGGCCTGCACCCGCTGGAAGCCGGCCTGCGCCACCGCGAGCTGGGCGTCGGAGAGCTCGATCGAGTTCCCCACGCCGGTCTGGTACCGCCCCTCGGCGAGCCGGAGCCGTTCGCGGGCGTTGAACAGCGCCTCCGTCGCGGCGCCCACCGTGGCCCGCGCCGCCCGCACCGAGAGCCGCGCCTCGTCGACCTCGAGCCGCACCTGCTGCCGCTCGGTCACCCAGGCGGCCTGGGCCGCGGCGATGTTCGCGTTGGCCTCGTGCTCCTGCGCGCGCGTGAGCCCGCCCTGGAAGAGGTTCCAGGTGAGCGTGGCGGTCGCGCTCCAGTTCCAGACCAGCGCGTCGGGGGCGGCGCCGGCGTCGGTCACGCCGGTCCCCACCCCCAGGGAGGGCAGATAGGAGCCCTGCACCGAGCCGAGCGTGAGCTGCTGCGCCCGGATCTGCTGCTCGAGGGAGGCCATCTCGGGCCGGTTCCGGAGCGCCTCGTCGAGGAGCGGGTCGAGGGGGAGGCTCTCGCCCTCCACCACCGGCGCGGGCTCGTCGGCCACGTCGTAGTCGGCCGGCCCCTCGATGCCCATGGCCTGGTTCAGCTGGACGCGGGCGGTCGCGTAGCCGTTCTCGGCGTTCACGAGCTGCACCTCGGAGTTGGCCACGTCGGTGCGCGCCTGCGCGAGGTCGATGTCCGGGCGGGTGCCGGCCGCGACGAAGCCCTGGATCTGCTGGAGGTGCACCTGCTGGTTCGCGAGCGTGTCCCGCGCCACCTGCAGCTGGTCCTTGGCGGCGCGCGCCGCGAAGAAGGCGGTCCGGGCCGAGAGCAGGATCGAGAGGTAGGTGGAGCGCTCGGTCTGCTTCTGCGCCTCGGCGGTGGCCTGGGTGGCGTGCCAGTGGCCGGAGGTCTGGCCGAAGTCCCAGATGAGCTGGGTGGCGGTGGCCGAGAGCTCCCAGTAGTTGACCATGTTCCAGCTCGAGCTCGGTCGGATGTTCAGGTTGGGGATGAGCCCCGGCCTGGCGGCGAAGTTCTCGGTGGTCCGCTGGTACGAGGCGGTCCCGTTCACCTGGGGGAGCATGGGGGCGAGCGCCTGGTCGGCGCGGGCCGACGCGGCGACCGTCTGCGCCCGCGCCTGCAGCAGCTGCGGCTGGTGCTCGCGCGCCGTCCGGAGCGCCTCCTCGAGCGTCAGGACGCGCGGGGCGGCCGCGCGGCGGGGCGTCGCCGCGGGAGCGGGAGCGGCCGCCGCGACGAGCAGGGCGAGGAAGGTGCTGTTCATTCGAGAGGATCTCCCGGCTGCCCCGATGGACACCCCATACGGGCCCACGTTAAGTAAGATGCCCTCCGGAGGAATCGCAAGCACACATGCCTAGCATCGAAAAGCTGGTCGTCCGAGACGTCATTGCCCTCGACGAGGGCGCTACCTGCAACGAGGCCGCCCGCCTGATGGAGCAGAAGCACATCGGGTCGGTCGGGGTGAAGCGCGCCGGCAAGCTCGTCGGCATCGTCACCGAGCGGGATCTGGTCTACCGCATCATGGCCGACGGCGCCCCGGGCACGAAGACCCTCGGGGAGATCATGCGGGCGGAGATCCCGACCGTCTCCCCGAACGCCACCGAGCGCGACTGCGCCCACCTCATGCGCACCCACTTCACCCGGCACCTGCTGGTGAAGCAGGCGGGCGAGGTGGCGGGCGTCATCTCGATGCTCGACGTGGTCAACCTCATGCTCGAGGACAACCGCTGGCTCATCGAGCAGCTCAGCACCTACATCCGCGGCGGCCGGGGCGGGTAGCGCCCGCGGCCAGGCGAAGCGGCTCAGAATTGGGGGGCGGCGAAGCCGCTCTCCGGGCGGGCGAAGAGGAAGCCCTGGAGCAGGTCGCAGCCCTGGGCCACCAGGGCGTCCCGCTCGCCCTTGGTCTCCACCCCCTCGGCCACCACCAGCGCGTGCAGGCTCCGGGCGAGGGCGGCGATGGCCCGGATGAGCAGCTGGCGCTTCTCGACCGAGTCGGCGCCGCGCGTGAGCGCCATGTCGAGCTTGATGACCTCGGGCTCGAGGGCGCCGAAGCTGGCGAGGCCCGAGTAGCCGGCGCCCAGATCGTCGATGGCGATCCGGTATCCGAGCCGCCGGAGCGAGGCCATCCGCGCCGGCACGTCGTCCACCGCCTGGAGCGACTGCCGCTCCGTGACCTCGAGCACCACCCGGCGGGCCAGGCCCGAGAGCGGCGCTTCCGGCTGGTAGAGCTCCGGGTCGCCGAGGTCCACGGCGTGCAGGTTCACGAACAGCAGGGCCTCGGAGGGGCAATGGGCCGCCTGCTCGGCGACCAGCCGCCGAACCCTCCGGCCGAGGTCGTGCAGCCGGCCGAGCCGCTCGGCCGCGGACAGGATCTCCGGGGGGAGCTCGAGCGGCCCGTCGGCGCTGCGGACCAGCGCCTCGTACGCGAAGATCCGCCGATCGCTCCAGCGGACGATGGGCTGGAAGGCGATCCAGGCGCTCGAGAGGGCGGCGTCGAAGGCCTGCTCCAAGGCGTCCCGGTCGAGGCGCCAGACCGGCGCGTCGGCGAGCAGCCCGAGCGCCTCGCGCTCCAGCCGCGCCTGCCGGTGCAGGGCCACCGCCTTCTCGACGCTCTCCAGCAGCACCTCGTTGTCGACCGGCTTCTCCAGGTAGCGCAGGGCGCCGTGGTCGAGCGCCCGCACCGCGCTCTCGAGGCGCGGGACGGCGGTGACGAGCAGCACCGGGAGGTCGGGGTGGAGCGCGTGGAGCCGCCGCAGGAGCTCCACCCCGTCCATGGAGGGCATGCGGACGTCGCTGACGACGGCGTCGAAGCGCCGCCGCGAGGCGAGCGCCAGCGCGTGCTCGCCGTCGCGGCTGGTCTCCACCTCGTGGCCGCCCGACTCGAGCACGCGCTGGAAGGCGCGCAGCACGAGCGGGTCGTCGTCCACCAGCAACACCCGTCCCATTCCGACCTCCGGCGCTCCGGCGAGCTCCACGCGCGGCGGAGGCGCCCTCGCCGCGCGTCGACAGAAATCATCCCGGGCGAGGTCGCGTCAACCCGGCGCCCGCGGCGCCGGTCAGTCGCCCGGGTCCGACCCCGGCTCGTCGGCCTCGTCCTCCTCCACGTCGGGCCCGCGCGGCAGCCGCGCGAGGTAGCTCCCCACCAGCACCTGGTGCTGCCGCTCCTCGGCCGCGAGCTCGAGGAAGAGGTCGCGCACCTGCGGGTCGCGCACGTACTCGAGCGCCGAATCGAAGAAGGCCTGCGCCTTGCGCTCCGACTGGAGCGCCACGAGCATCAGCTGGCGCGCCGACATGAACACGCGGGGAGCGCCGAGGTCGGGGGCCTCGACGTCGTTCAGCTGGTCGGGCGAGAGGCGGCGGGGGGCCCCGCCGAACATGGAGCGGCGCCGCTCGGCGAGCCAGGCGCCGTGCTTGGCCTCGTTCGCCGCCATCATGCGGCACATCTCGGAGGCGTCGCCCGCGTATCGCCCGCCGACGATGCGCGAGAGCATCTCGTACCGGCTGCGCGCCTCCTCCTCCATGAGGATGGCCAGGTCGAGCGCGTCCTGGAGCGAGAGGGCCCCGAAGTCGATCCGCTCCACCGATTCCACACCAGTCTCCATGTGCTCCTCCTCGCGTCGCGGTCGCCGGCGAGGCGGCCGGGTGCCGCGAGTGTGCTAACCGGCGCGCGGGCGCGCCGAGACCCCGCCCGGGCCGCTGCCCCACAGGTCCGGCGCCGGGCAGGGGCGCGGGGCGGCGCAACCCCGCCGGGCGGCTGGCATGGATGGGAACCGGGCTGGCCGAGCCGCGCCGAGCGGGGTAGAGGTCGTGGAATGTCGGCGAGCCGGGGTGGAGGGCCGGGGGACGCGCGGGGCCCGCTCGAGTACCCGGCGGAGCTGCTGGCGCGCATCGCGCGGCTCTGCGAGGAGGACCTCGAGCGGGAGCGCTGCGGGCTGGTGATCCGGGACGGCGGAAGCCTCCGGGCGGTGCTCATCGCGAACGCCGCCGCCGCCCGGGACGCCTTCCTCCTCGACGCGCGCGAGCAGCTCCGGCTCGAGAAGCGGCTGCGAGAGCGCGGCGGGGAGGTGGTGGCGGTCTGGCACTCCCACCTCGACGCGCCGGCGACGCTCTCCAGGCGGGACCGCGAGGGGGCGATGGTGGACGGGCGCGAGGCGCTGCCCGGCGCGGAGCAGCTCGTCGTCGGGCTGCGGGCGGGCCGGGCCGTCGAGCTGCGCCGCTGGCGCTTCCGGGACGGGCGCTTCGAGGAGGTCGCCTTGCCGGCGCTCCGCCCGGATCCCTGATTCGCGGGCCAACGGCTCGACGGCGACCGTCCAGGGCGGGCGGTCCGCGTGCCACTCGCGCGCGAGCGAGGCCCGGCCTGTCGCGAAGCGCGTCGCGGGGAGAGGCTGGCGGGAGCGGATCAGATGTCCCGGAGCAGGGGCTCTTCGAAGAGCGCCGCGCCGTGCTCGCCGCCGGTGGGCGGGTGGCCGGGCGGGAGCGGCCTGGCCGAGCCGATGGGCGGGTGGCCCGGAGGCAGCGCGGGCGCGTCGTCCGGGGCCCCGCCGATGGGCGGATGGCCGGGCGGGAGGAGCTGGCCGATGGGCGGGTGGCCCGGAGGCAACAGGTGCAGCGGATCCTCCAGCGCTTCCGCCGAGAGCGCCTGGGGGTGCGCCGACGCCGCCGGTTCCCGGACGTCCGCGCCGCCGGATGGCCTGTTCCACGCGATCACGGCCAGGAGGCCGGCCAGCGCCGTCGCGAACAGCGTCCACCGCGCCCGCACCCTGGTCTCCCGCGTGTTGATGGTCATCAACCACGGTTAAGCTCGCGGACGCGGAAGCGCACCGGGACCACATGGGGTCACGACGGGGGGAGAGCGGACTTGCCCCCGCTCGGGTGCGAAGGTAGACCCTCCTCGGCTTGGAGATCCGGATCGTCACCCCCGCCGCGAAGGGCGAACGGAAGGGCAACCGCGTCACCGCGCTGCGCTGGGCGGGACACCTGCGCGCCCTCGGACACCGGGTGCGGATCGCGGGCGACTGGAAGGGCGAGCCCTGCGATCTTCTCGTGGCCCTCCACGCCCGACGCAGCCACGCCGCGGCCGAGGCCTTCCGCGCCGCCCACCCCTGGAAGCCGCTGGTGGTGGCGCTCACCGGGACCGACCTCTACCTCGACCTGCCGGGGTCCGCCGAGGCCCGGCGCTCGCTCGCGCTCGCCACCCGGCTCGTCGTGCTGCAGCCGCTCGCCATGCGGTGCTTGCCGGAGCCGGCCCGCGCCAAGGCGCGCGTCGTCTACCAGTCGGCTCGCCCGGTCCCGGCCCCGCCGCCCGCGAACGGCGCCTTTCCGATCTGCCTGCTCGCGCACCTGCGCCCGGTGAAGGACACCTCCGTGGCCCCGGCGGCGCTCCGGCTGCTGTCGCCCGGCTCGCGGGTGCGGCTCCTGCACCTCGGCGCCGCGCTCGACGAGGAGAGCGCCGCCCGGGCGAGGGCCGCGGCGGAGGCGGAGCCGCGCTACCGCTGGCTCGGCGAGCGGCCGCGGCGGGAGGCGCTCCGGGTGCTCGCCGGGAGCCGGCTGCTGCTCGTGACCTCGCTGCTCGAGGGCGGGGCGAACGTCGTCACCGAGGCCATCGCCGCCGGCGTGCCGGTGCTCTCCACCCGGATCGACGGCTCGGTGGGGCTGCTCGGGGAGGACTACCCGGGCTACTTCCCGGTCGGGGACGCGCCCGCCCTGGCGGCGCTGCTGGCGCGCGCCGAGGCCGAGCCGGGGTTCCTGGCGGAGCTGCGCGGCAGGGTCGCGTCGCTGGCGCCGCTGGTCGATCCGCGGGGGGAGCGGGAGCGCTGGCGCGGCCTGCTCGAGGAGCTTCGGGGGGATTGGGCCCGGCGCGCGCCGGAGAAGGCGGGAGGTCGATGAAGACGAGACGGCTCGGGGGGGACGGTCCGGCGCTGACGCGCCTGGGGATGGGAATGGCGGCCATCGGGCGGCCCGCCTACCAGACCCTCGGGCACGGCGAGGACTTCCCCGAGGGGCGCTCGCCGGAGGCCATGGAGCGCCACGCCCACGCCGTGCTCGACGAGGCCTGGGCCGCCGGGGTCCGGTACTTCGACACCGCCCGCTCGTACGGCAAGGGCGAGGAGTTCCTGCGCTCCTGGCTCGAGCGGCGGCGCCTCGCGCCCGGCGACGTCGCGGTGGGCTCGAAGTGGGGCTATCGCTACGTGGGCGGGTGGCGGCTCGAGGCCGAGAAGCACGAGGTGAAGGATCACTCCGCGGCCACCTTCGGCGCGCAGGAGCGGGAGACGGAGGCGCGCCTCGGCCCCTGGCTGTCGCTGTACCAGATCCACTCGGTCACGCCGGAGAGCCCGGTGCTGGGCGACGGGGCGGTGCTCGACGGGCTGGCCCGGCTGCGCGCGCGCGGGGTGCGCGTGGGGCTCACGGTGAGCGGGCCGCGCCAGGCGGAGGTGGTCCGGCGCGCGCTCGAGGTGCGCCGCGACGGCGCGCCGCTCTTCGCCGCGGTGCAGGCCACCTGGAACCTGCTCGAGCCCTCTTGCGGGGCGGCCCTCGCGGAGGCGCACGCCGACGGCCGGACGGTGATCGTGAAGGAGCCGCTCGCGAACGGGCGGCTCACGGCGCGCGGGGCGCTGCCGCGGGGCGGGGCGCTCGCCGAGGCCGCC
>JAJXVM010000156.1 GCA_021782135.1 Myxococcales bacterium
GGCCGGCCGGCGCCGGGCTCGTCGCTCGCGGAGGGGCCGGCCTCGACCGCCGCGAGGCCGGAGAGGACGCGCCGGGCGCGCTGGGCGTCGAGCTCGCCCTCCCACTTCGAGACCGCCACCGAGGCGACGCCGTTGCCGATGAGGTTGGTGATGGCGCGCGCCTCGGACATGAAGCGGTCCACGCCGAGGAGGAGCGTCAGGCCGGCCACCGGGATGTTGCCCACGGCCGAGAGCGTGGCCGCGAGGGTGATGAAGCCGCCGCCGGTCACCGCGGCGGCGCCCTTGCTGGTGAGCAGGAGCACCGCCAGGATCTCGAGCTCCTGGGCCATGGTGACGTGGGTGTTGGTGGCCTGGGCGATGAAGAGGGTCGCCAGGGTGAGGTAGATCGAGGTGCCGTCGAGGTTGAAGCTGTATCCCATCGGCACCACCAGCCCGACCACCGACTTCGAGCAGCCGAGCCGCTCCATCTTGTCCATCATGAGCGGCAGCGCCGACTCCGAGGAGGAGGTGCCGAGGACGATGAAGATCTCCTCCCGGATGTAGTTCAGGAACTTGAAGATCGAGAGCCCGGACCACCACATCACCGCGCCCAGGACCAGGAACACGAAGAGGATGCTCGTCGTGTAGAAGGTGGCGATCAGCTTGGCGAGGCTGAGCAGGGTGTGGATGCCGTACTTGCCGATGGTGAAGGCCATGGCGCCGAAGGCGCCGAGGGGGGCCGCCCGCATGACGATCCCCACGATCCGGAAGAGGATCGCGGAGAGCCCGTCCACGAAGTGCAGCACCGGCTCGCCGGCCTCCTTCAGCCCCGCGAGCGCCACCCCGAAGAGGATGGAGAAGAACAGCACCTGCAGGATGTCACCCTTGGCGAAGGCGTCGGCGACGTCCTTCGGGATGACGTTCATGATGAAGTCGACCGTCGAGAGGTGCGCCGAGGTCGAGGTGTAGCTGGCGATCGCCTTGGTGTCGAGGCTGGCCGGGTTCACGTTCATCCCGGCGCCGGGGTGGAGCACCTTTCCCACCAGCAGCCCGATGGCGAGCGCGACGGTGGTGAGGATCTCGAAGTAGAGGATGCCCTTCAGCCCCACCCGGCCGACCTTCTTCAGGTCGCCCATCTTCGCGATGCCCGTGACCACCGTGGAGAACACGATGGGCGCGATGAGCATCTTCACGAGCTTGATGAACCCGTCTCCGAACGGCTTCATCTGCTGTCCGAGGTGCGGGGAGAAGTGCCCGAGGAGTGCACCCACGGTCACGGCGAGGATCACCTGCAGGTAGAGGCTCTTGCGAAGACGCTTCACTTCAGGCTCCTTGACGGTTTTTGCGTTCCAGCGAAGGGGTGTGCCCAAAGAGGGGGAAAACCGACTGTACGACCCGTCAAGGTCGACAGGCAAGTGAGGCCCCCTTCGGCTGCATGCACCCGTTTGGGTCAAATGGCGCGCCAAGGGCCTTTCGACCGCGCGTCTGCCCGACGGGTGAGCGCTTTTGTCTTGACCTGAAGCAATAAATCCCCGCTGGCCGTCGAGGACCCGGATGCCCAACTTCGGCAGCGGAGGCTCTCCCTCGTGCCGTTTCAGGTACCCCCGCCGGGCCGCGCCCACGCCAGATTGACCCTGGTGATCACGCCGGAGCCGGACAGCCCGAGGGCGGCCCTGTTTCTGCGGGCCACCCTGATCCGGGCGTGGCTCCTCTGGGTGGCGCTGGTGGCCCTGCTGGGGGCGGCGGTGGCGATGATCCCGCTGGCGTGGCGCCGCGCTCCGGTCGGGCGCCGGCTGCACCATCCGCGCCGCCCGGCGCGCGTCATTCCGTTGCCGCCTGCCCGCCGGGCGGCGCCGCGTTGAGCGGAGGGCGGCGTGCGCATCGGGATCGTGACCGAGGACTACCCTCCCTCGCCGGGAGCGGTGGGCGAGCAGGTTCGGGGCTTCGCGCGCGAGGCGCGGCGGCTGGGACACTCGGTCAAGGTGCTGACCGGCCGTCCGGTGGGCCCGGCCCGGCTGGACGACGGGCCGGAGGTGATCCGGCTCGGTCCCTCGCGACCGATCTTCTCGGGGGGATCCCTGCGACGCATCTCCACCGGCTTCGCCGCGTCGGAGGGGGTGCGCGAGGCGCTGGCGCGCGAGCGCTTCGACGTCGTCCACGTGCACTGCCCGCTCTCGCCGGTGCTGCCCCTGCTGGCCGTCCACCACGCCAGCGGTCCGGTGGTCGGCACCTTCCACGGGGGCGGCCGCGCCGGGCTGGCGCTCCGGCTGGCGCGCCGGGTGCTCCAGCGCTACCTCGACCGGCTCGACGCCGCGGTGGCGCTCTCGCGTGGCTGCCTGGAGCCGATCTGCGCCGCCGGGCTGCAGGTCGACTTCGCCATCATCCCCCCGGGCGTGGACGTGGAGCGCTTCGGGCGCGCCCGCCGGCTGCGGAGGTTCGACGACGGCGCCGTCAACCTGCTCACGGCGGCCCCCCCCGAGCCGGCGGGAGGGCTCGACCGGATGCTCTCCGTGTTCCTGCTGCTCCGCGCGCAGCTCGAGTGCCGGCTCCTCGTCCTCGGGGACGGCCCGCTCCTCGATCGCTACCGGGCGCTCGTTCCGGAGGACGCGCGCGAGGACGTGGTGTTCGCGGGCGAGGTCGGCGAGGCCGGCCCGGACTGGTACGCCAGCGCCGACGTGGTCTGCGTCCCCGGCCGCG
Organism: Myxococcales bacterium; assembly: GCA_021782135.1. Taxonomy (GTDB): domain Bacteria; phylum Myxococcota; class Myxococcia; order Myxococcales; family Anaeromyxobacteraceae; genus Anaeromyxobacter_B. The sequence continues at coordinate 2,677 of JAJXVM010000156.1, forward strand.
GCCGGCTGGCCGGCGCGGGGCTGCTCGAGGGGATGGCGGCCGGAAGGCCGGTGGTGGCCGCGGACGTGGAAGGGCACCGCGAGCTGCTGCGCCACGGCAGGGAGGGGGAGCTGGTGGATCCGGGCGACGATCGGGCCTGGGTGCGGGCGGTCCTGCGCGTCACCCGGGATCCGGCGCGCGGCGCGGCGCTGGGGGAGCGGGGGCGGCAGGCCGCCCAGCGCTGCGCCTGGCCGTCGGTGGCCCGGGAGGTGCTCGCGCTCTACCGCGCCGTCGGAGTGCGCGGCTGATCGGGCTTGCCAGCGCCGGGGCGGGCGGCCATTCTCCGCGCCGCAGCCAGCCAGCGCCCTCGCATGGAACCGCTCGAAGCGCGCCGCGACGCCTCCCTGCCTCCGGCCCGCTCTCCGGCCGGACGCCGCCTCCAGCTCCTCGGGCTGCTGGTGCTGCTCGCCATCGCCGCGCTGGCGGCGCGGCACGTGGATCTGCCGCGCCTGCGCCGGGCGCTGGCCGGTGCCCGCCTCCTCCCGCTGCTCGCCGCCACCGCCGGGAGCCTGTGCGCCCTCGGGCTGCAGGCGGGCCGCTGGCGGGCGCTCGTCCACCCCGTCGCGCCGCGCGTCCGCCCCGGCGACGCGTTCCTCTCCCTGGCGGCGGGCTACGCGGTGGGGCTGGTGCTCCCCGCGCGCACCAACGACGTGGTCCGGGTGCACCTGCTCGCGCGCCGGACCGGCGCTTCGATGGCCGCCCTCGCCGGCACCGCGGCCATCGACCACGTGATGGGCGGCGTGACCCTCCTGGCCCTGCTGGTCGCGGCGCCGCTCCTCGCGCCGCTGCCGCGCTGGGCTACCCACGCCGCGATGGTGGCGCTGGGGGCGCTCGCGGCGGGCGCGCTCGCCATCTGGCTGCTGCGCCCGCGGGGCAGGGGGGCCCCGGCGCAGGGCGGGCTCGCCGGGCTGGTGGCGCGCCTCCGGCACGGGTTGACGGCGGCGGAGACCCCGGCCGCGCTGGCGCGCTCCGCGGCCTTCGCCCTGGCGAGCTGGGGCGTCGAGCTCGGCGTGGCCGCGCTGGCGCTGGGCGCGTTCGGGCTGCCGGTCACGCCCGGCGCCGCCCTGCTCTGCACGGTCGCCACCACCCTGTCGGCCGCCGCCTCCGTGTCGCCCGGCAACGCCGGCGTCTACGAGCTCTCGGCGGTGCTGGCGCTGGCGAGCCTCGGCGTGGGCCGGGAGCCAGCGCTGGCCTTCGCCCTCGGCTACCACGTCGCGCACCTCGCGCCGGTGGCGGTCGTGGGCGGAGGCTGGCTGCTGCTGACCCAGCTCCGGCGCGCCCCGCGGGGCCGGGAGCGACGAGGCGCCCGCCCGGGCGGTACCCGCTGTTAAGATGGCGGCCGGAGATCGCCCCGTGCTTCGCCGTCCACCCCTGCTCGCGCTCCTCGTCGCCCTCGCGGCCCTCCCCGCGCGCGCGGGCGAGCGCGAGCGCGCGGCGGTGGAGCGGAGCGTGGCCTCGATCGAGGCGGCGGAGCTGCGCGGAGACCTCGCCGCCGAGCGGCGGCGGAGGTTCTCCGATGCCGCCGCCCGCCCGGAGGACGTGGGGGCGCGCTTCCTCGCGCTCTACGCCTCTCCCCGGGGCGAGAGCACCTGGGAGGCCGACCGCGCCCTGGCGGTCCGGTTCCCGCGCTCGCCGTGGCCGCACCTGGGGATGGCGCGCATCTACCTCGACTGGCGGGTGACCGACCAGGCCGAGGTCGAGCTCGCCCGGGCGCTGTCGCTCGACTCGGGCAACGCCCTGGCGCTGCGCCTGCGGGGAGAGCTCCGGGAGCGGCAGGGCCGGCCCGAGGAGGCCCGCTCCGACTTCCGGGCGGCCATCTCGTCCGACCCGGCGAGCGCCGCCGCGTGGATGGGGCTGGCGCGGCTCGCCCGTGCCCACGGAGACCGGGAGGAGGCGCGCCAGGACGCGCGGGCCGCGCTCCAGGCCGACCCGGAGCACGCGCCGGCGCTGGCGTTGCTGGGAGCGATCGCGGGCGAGGAAGGCGACCGCGCCGGCGCGGCGGCGCTGCTCGCCCGGGCCGCGGCGGGCTGGCCCTCGAACCGCGAGATCCGGGTCTCGCTGGCGACGTCGCGGCAGGAGCAGGGGGACCTCGCGGGCGCCCTGGGCGAGTGGCAGGCCGCGGTGGAGCTCCAGGATGACCTGCAGGCCGAGTCGGCGGTCGCCGAGCTGGCGCGCCGGCTGAGCGAGCAGGGCGCCGAGCAGAAGGCGCTCGAGCGGGTGGTGGCGCTCGACCCGTCGCGCCACGCCGCCTGGAGCCGGCTGGGGGAGCTCCGGCTGGCGCGAGGGGACGTCGAGGGCGCCGAGGCGGCGCTGCGCAGGGCCTCCGAGGGAGGCGCGAGCGCCGCCGACGGCCCGGCGCACGCCCAGGTGGCGCGGCTGCTCGCCGAGCGGGGCGAGTACGTCGAGGCGCTCCGGGAGTACCGCGCCGCGGGGGACGCCGGGCGGGAGGGGAGGGCGGCGCTGGAGTCGAGGCTGCACGTCGCGCCGCCCGGTCCGGGGGAGGTCGCGGCGCTGCAGCGCGACGTCGCCAGCCTGGTGAGCCGGACGTATCAAGAGCGGGTGAGGTCGGTGCCGAGCCTGTCGGGATCGCTGCGCGTTCGGGTCACCGTGGACCGCGAGGGGCGGGCGAGCGGCATCGAGGTGCTGGAGGACACGGTCCACGACGACGCGGTGCGTGCCACCGCCTACTGGAACCTGAAGGATGCGAGCTATCCGAAGGACCGGCCGGGCCGGTACGCGTTCAGCTTCTCGTTCGGCCGGCGCTAGCCGGGCCCGCTCCGAGGTCGCCAGCGGGCTCGACCTGCTCGCCGCGACGGGCTTCCGGGCGCTGCGCGGGCTCGCGGTGGGGCTCGTCTGCAACCCCACGGCGGTGGACCGCCGGCTGCGTCACGCCGCCGACCTGCTCCACGCCGCCCCCGGGGTGAAGCTGCGGGCGCTCTTCGGCCCGGAGCACGGGGTCCGGGGGGACGCGCAGTACATGGCGGCGGTCGGGCACGAGGCCGATCCCCGCACCGGGCTGCCGGTGCGCTCGCTCTACGGGCCCACGGTGGACTCGCTCTCGCCTGCGCCGGAGACCCTCCACGGCCTCGACGCGCTGGTCTTCGACATCCAGGACGTGGGCGCGCGCTACTACACCTACCAGGCCACGATGATGCTCTGCATGGAGGCGGCCGCGCGCGCGGGGATCGGCTTCGTGGTGCTCGACCGGCCGAACCCCATCGGCGGCGTGGCGGTGGAGGGGCCGGCGCTGCGGCCGGGGTTCGAGAGCTTCTGTGGCCTGCACGACCTGGCGCCGCGCCACGGCATGACCGTCGGCGAGCTCGCCGAGCTGTTCCGGGCCGAGCGGCGGCTGGAGCTGAACCTGCTCATCGTGCCGTGCCAGGGCTGGCGGCGGGAGCAGCGGGCCCGCGACACCGGGTTGCCCTGGGTCTTCCCTTCTCCCAACATGCCCACCCCCGAGGCGGCCCTGGTCTACCCGGGGATGTGCCTCCTCGAGGGGACGAACCTCTCGGAAGCGCGCGGGACGACCCGGCCCTTCGAGATCTTCGGGGCCCCCTGGCTCGACGGGTTCTCGCTCGCCGAGGCGCTCTCGGGCGAGAAGCTGCCCGGGGTGGCGTTCCGGCCGGTGAGCTTCGTGCCGGCCTGGGACAAGCACGCCGGCGAGCGGTGCCACGGGGTGGAGCTGCAGGTGACCGACCCGGAGGCGTTCCGTCCCTTCCGCGCCGCGCTCGCCTGCGTGGCGGCGGCCCGCGCGCAGGATCCGGACCGGTTCCGCTGGCGGACCGAGCCCTACGAGTACGTCGCCGACGTCCCGGCCTTCGACCTGCTCTGCGGCTCGGCGCGCGAGCGCGAGGGGATCGAGGCGGGGCGGTCCTGGAGGGAGCTCGCCCGGGCCTTCGCCCCGGAGGAGCGCGCCTTCGCCCGGCGGCGGGCGCGGTACCTGCGTTATCCCTGAGCCATGCCACGCGAGATCGCGCTCCTGGGCGGGTCCTTCAACCCGCCGCACGTCGGGCACCTCATGGCGGCCTACTGGACCCTCGCCACGCAGGAGGTGTCGGAGGTCTGGCTGCTGCCCTCGTACCGCCACCCGTTCGGCAAGGCCCTGGCGCCCTTCGAGGACCGGCTCGAGATGTGCCGCATCGCCGCCGGGGCGCTGCGCGGGGTCCACGCCTGCGGCGCCGAGGCGGAGCTGGCCGGCGACCCCGAGGTCGGCAAGACCGCCCGCGTGCTCGAGCACCTCGCGAAGAAGCACCCCCGCGAGCGCTTCGCGCTGGTGCTCGGCACCGACATCCTGCCCGACACCGAGAAGTGGCACCGCTTCGAGCGGGTGAAGGAGCTGGCGCGGATCATCGTGGTCGGCCGGGAGGGCTACCCGGAGGGCGCGGAGCTCTTGCCGCTCCTGCCGCGCGTCTCCTCCACCGAGATCCGCGAGCGGCTCGCCCGCGGCGAGGACGCCTCGCCGTTCGTGCCGCGCAAGGTGCTGCACTACCTGCAGGAGCGGGGGTTGTACCGGCGGTGATCGAGGCCCTCTCCCTCCCGTCGCGCGGGGCGGGGAGGGAGGCCCGTCAGCCCCGCAGCGCCCGCTCCACGGCGCGCGCCTTCGCGGGCGCGAGGCCGCCTTCGCGCGCGAGCTTCACGAGCCGCTTCGAGAGCAGCCGGTAGATCTCGCGGTCCTCCCCGGAGAGGAGCGCCAGCTGCCGCTCCACGGTGCCGGCGTCGCCGCGGGCAGCCGGGCCGGTGAGGGCGCCGGGGAGCCCCTTGGCCGCGAGGTTCTCCACCGCGCCGCGCAGCAGCGGCACCAGCGCGGGGAGGGCCGCCTCGGGCGGCGCGCCGGAGCGGGTCCAGCAGTCGGCCGCCAGGCCGGCGAGGGCCATCGCCAGGTTGGAGGCGACCACCGCGGCGGCGTGGTAGCGGGCGCGGCCGGCCTCGGGGACCTCGACGGTCCGCAGCCCGAGGTCGCGCGCCGCCCGAGCGAGCAGCCTGCGGGCCCGTCCCTCGCCGGCGAGGGCGGCGTAGCCTC
>JAJXVM010000157.1 GCA_021782135.1 Myxococcales bacterium
CCCACGACGCTCACCGCCAGCGTCTGCAGGCAGGCCGGGAGCACCTCGGTCCGCAGCAGCGACGGGCCGGCGTCGGGCGGCCAGAGCCCCCGCGCGAAGGCGAGGACGCCGGCGCGCGCCTCGGGGCCGAAGAGCGCGGCGGGGGAGAGGTCGAGGAGGCGCGCGGACGCCGCGACGCCGGCGAGGACCAGGAGCCCCTCCGCGGCGCCGCGCAGGAGCGCCGGGATCCCCTCGGGCAGGAGCGAGCGGCGCCGCTCCAGCCGCCGCCGCAGCCAGACGGAGGCCAGGTCCACGCCCCCCACCAGCGCGAAGAGCAGGAGCACCTCGGTCGCCACCTCGTCCGGCCGGAGCATCTTGAGCGAGAGCTCGAGCTGCTGCCCCAGGCCGCCCGCGCCCACGATGCCGAGCACCGCCGAGGAGCGGAGCGCGCAGTCGAAGCGGTAGAGCGCGTAGGAGGCCAGCACCGGCCGGGCCGGAGGCAGCAGCCCGAAGAGGAAGGCCCGCCCTGGGCGCGCGCCCGCCTGGGCCAGCGCCGCCGCCGCCTCGCGCGGGGTGGAGTCGAGGATCTCGGCGAACACCTTGCCCACCACCCCGGCGTAGGCGACGCCGATGGCGAGGACGCCCGGCGCCGGGCCGATCCCGACCGCGCGCACGAAGAGCAGCGCCCAGATGACCTCCGGGACGGAGCGCATCATCGCCAGGAGGGCGCGGGCCGCGAGCTGGACCGCACGGCGCGCGCGCCCGCCGCGGCCCCCGAGCGCGGCGTCGAGCCGCGGCGAGGTGGCGAGGAGCGCCAGCGGCGCGCCGAGGGCGAGCGCGAGCGCGAGGCCGCAGGCGGCGATGGCCACGGTCTCCGCGAGGGGCCCGGCGAGGCTCAGCAGGAAGTCGCGGGAGAGCGCCGGGGGCCAGAAGCCGCGGGCGAAGTCGGCGAAGGCCGCGCGCGCGCCGGGCGCGAGGAGCGCGCCGAGGTCGCCCTGCGCGAGCCGCCAGGAGGCGTAGAGGGCGAGCGCCAGCGCCAGTCCGGGTGGCCGGAGGAGGAACGGGCGCGGCGGCACGGCCGCGCGGGCCCCGCTCACGTCGCCTCCCCGGCCAGGGCGACCTCCGGCGGCTCCTCCCCGCCGGTGCGGTACAGGCTCGCCAGGTCGTCCGGCGAGACCTCGCCGCGGCGGCGGTCGAACACCACCCGCCCGGCGCGCAGGGCCAGCACGCGGGGGAAGCAGGGCAGCACCGGCTCGAGCCGGTGGGTGGAGAGGAGGAGGGTGCGCCCGCGCGCCGCGCGGAGCAGCAGCCGGAGCACCTCCGCCGAGCGGGCCGGATCGACCGACGCGAGCGGCTCGTCGGCCACCACCAGCTCCGGCGCCTGGTAGAGCACGCGCGCCACCGCCACCCGCTGCTGCTCGCCGCCGGAGAGCCGGTCCACCCGCTCGAACAGCTTGTCCGCGATCCCCACCTCGTCGAGGAGCGCCCGCACCTCCTCGCGGTCGCGCCGCCGCCAGGCCGCGAGCGCGGTGGCGAGCGCCGAGCGGGTCCCGAGCCGGCCCATGAGCACGTTCTCGAGCACGCTCGCCTGGGGGACGAGGTGCAGCCGCTGGTGCACGGTGCCGATGCGGGCGCGCAGCCGGCGCAGGCCCGAGGCCGGGAGCCGGGCCGGATCGAGCCCGAGCACGCGGACCGCGCCGGCGCTCGGGGCGAGCGAGGCGTTGGCCAGGCCGAGCAGGGTGGACTTGCCGGCGCCGGAGGGGCCGATGATCGCCACGTGCTCGCCGGCCGCCACCGAGAGCCGGACGCCCGCGAGCGCGGGCAGCGCCCCGTAGCTCCGCCCGGCCCCCTCGAACGCGAGCGCGGCGGTGCCGGGGAGGGCGAGGGCGGGGGCGTTCGGCATGGCGGGGTGAGGGAGATACCGGCGCTCCGCCCCGGCCGCAAGCCGGGGCGGAGCGCGTTCGGGCGCGACGAACCCGGGCGGCGCGCCCGCGGTGGCCTTATGTGGGAGCGCATGGCCCGTTTCCGGCCGGACGTGCGGGAGTCGGAGGTCACTCCGGAGCGGCTCTACCTGCGCCGCCGCGAGTTCCTGGCGCTCGGGGCCGCGGGGGCGGTGGGGGCGCTCTTGCCGCGCCGCGCCGCCGGGGCGGAGCCGGAGCCCAGCGGCGCGGCCCTGCCGGTGTCGAAGCGGAGCGACCTCGCCGGCGGCGAGAAGCCCACCCCCTGGCGCGACGTCACCACCTACAACAACTTCTACGAGCTTGGCACCGAGAAGGAGGACCCGGCGCGCAACGCCGGCTCGCTGCGGCCGCGCCCCTGGACCGTGCAGGTGGACGGCGAGGTGAAGCGGCCGCGGACGCTCGACGTGGACGCGCTCGCCCGGATGTTCCCGCTCGAGGAGCGGATCTACCGGATGCGCTGCGTCGAGGCCTGGTCCATGGTCATCCCCTGGGACGGCTTCCCGCTGGCCGACTTCGTCGAGCGCATGGAGCCGACCTCGAGGGCGAAGTACGTGAAGTTCACCACCCTCGAGGACCCGGCGCAGCTCCCCGGCCAGCGCCGGCGCGTGCTCGACTGGCCCTACGTGGAGGGGCTGCGGATCGACGAGGCGGTGAACCCGCTGCCGCTCCTCGCGCTCGGGATCTACGGGCGCGTCCTGCCGAACCAGGACGGCGCGCCCATCCGCCTCGTGGTGCCCTGGAAGTACGGCTTCAAGGGCATCAAGTCGATCGTCCGCGTCACCTTCACCGAGGAGCAGCCGCGCACCACCTGGAACCTCGCCGGGCCCGGCGAGTACGGCTTCTACGCCAACGTGAACCCGGCGGTCGATCACCCGCGCTGGAGCCAGGCCCGCGAGCGGCGCATCGGCGAGTTCTTCCGGCGCAAGACGCTCCCGTTCAACGGCTACGGCGACCAGGTGGCGCACCTCTACGCCGGGCTCGACCCGAGGAAGCTCTATTGACCGGCGCGCCGTCCACCGCCGCCGCCCCGCCCGCGCTCGGGCCCCGGCCCGCCTCGCGCGGGCGCCGGGGACGGCAGCGCTGGCTCGTGCCGCTCGCCTGGGCGGCGGGGCTCCTGCCGCTCGCGAAGATCTTCCACGACGGCGTGCTCACCCCGGGGCTGGGGGCGAACCCCATCGAGAAGGTCCTCAACCGGCTCGGCTTCTGGACCCTCACCTTCCTCACGCTCTCGCTGGTGCCGACGCCCGCCAAGGCGTTCCTGGGCCTCTCCTGGCCGGTGCGGATCCGGCGCGCCCTCGGCCTGCTCGCCTTCCTCTACGCCTGCCTGCACTTCACCACCTACGTGGCGGTCGATCAGTTCTTCGACTGGCAGGTGATCGGGAAGGACCTGACGAAGCGCCCCTTCATCATGGTGGGGTTCGCGACGCTGCTCCTGCTCGCGCCGCTGGCGATCACCTCGACCGACGCCATGGTGCGCCGGCTCGGCTACCTGCGCTGGAAGCAGCTGCACCGGCTGGCCTACGCCGCCGGCGTCCTCGCCATCGTCCACTTCCTCTGGCGCGTGAAGCGGGACCACACCCGCCCGCTCCTCTTCGCCGCGGCCATCGGCGCGCTCTTCGCGCTCCGCGGCCTCGACGTCCTCCGGCGGGCGCCGCGCCGCCGCGCTCCGGCGGCTCTTGCCTCGACGGGGCCACGCCTGTCGGGGCGTGGAGCAAACCCCGATTGACACCCGCCAACGCCGGGAGATAACCCAACCACGATGGCCTCTACGAACGGAGGAACGACTTCCGCCGGCTTCGGGCGCGTGCCACCCCCCAAGGTCGCGCTGCCGAAGAAGGGCGTGCTGCTCGGCGTCGCCTGGAGCGGCGCCCAGGGAGCGGGCAACCAGATCATGGCCGCCAAGGTGGACCTCTCGGCCACCCGCGCCAAGCTCTCGCAGGTCTGGCGCCCCTTCACCGACGCGCCCGGCCGCCGCGACGTGCTGCGGCGCTTGCCGGAGTGGATCTCGGAGACCTCGCGCTGGGCCGAGGGCAAGCTGGTGGTCGGCTTCGACTTCCCCTTCAGCCTCTGCGAGACGCACCTGCGCCAGCTCAACCTGCTGCGCCAGGCGCTGCGAGGCCCGGCCGCCCTCGGCAAGGCGGTGGAGGAGCGCTTCCTCCCGCAGGGCGTCGACTTCAGCGAGGCGGCCGAGGTCTTCCGGGACCAGCTCGGCAAGGAGCGGATCCGGCTCGCCGACTGCTACCGGGCCACCCCCAACTCGCCCACCAGCCAGAAGCTCTACCGGAACACCTTCTTCGGCCTGGTGGCGCTCTCGCGGCTGGGCGACGAGGTGAACTTCGTCCCCTGGGACCCTCCGGTGCCCGGCCAGCCGTCGGCGGTCGAGGTCTGTCCGGTGCACGTGGCCCGGGTCCTCACCGGCGCCTGCGCCTACGCCGACGACCCGCGCGACGGGGTGAACCGCTCCAGCCTGCGGGCGGTGCTGCTGCGCACCCTGCGCACCACCTCCAAGCTCGAGTTCGACATGGAGACGGCGGCCAGCATCGTCGAGGACGAGCGGGCCGACGGGCTGCGGGCGGTGCTCGCGGCGGTGGGCGCCGGCGCGGCGGCGGCGGCCGGCTTCGAGGGCGTCCCGGCCAACGTGCCGCGGAGCGAGGGCTGGATCTACTCGGTGCGCGAGGAACCGTGGCGCGACGCCTGACGGGCGAGCAGAGGACCCTCGCCGCGCTCGAAGCCGTCCACGCCGACATCCGCGCGCTCACCATGCCCGGCTTCCTGGGGCCGGCGGTGCACGGGCCGCCGGTGGCGAGCCGCATCTTCCTCATCGGCCAGGCGCCCGGGCCGCACGAGGCCGAGCTGGGGCGCCCCTTCGCCTGGACCGCGGGGAAGACGCTCTTCCGCTGGCTGGAGCGCGCCACCGGCGCGGTCGAGGAGGAGGTCCGGGCCCGGGTCTACATCGCCGCGGTGGTCCGCTGCTTCCCCGGCAAGGCCAAGGGGGGCGGCGACCGGGTGCCGAGCCCGGAGGAGATCGCCGCCTCGCGGGGCTTCATCGAGCGCGAGATCGACATCCTGCGCCCCGGGCTGGTGATCCCGGTGGGGCGCCTCGCCATCGAGCAGGTGCTCGGGCGCAAGCCGCCCCTCGAGGAAGTGGTCGGCCGGAGGCTCCGGCTCCACTATCACGGGGTGGAGAGCGACGTGATCTGTCTTCCGCACCCGAGCGGCGCCTCGACCTGGTTCAAGAGGGAGCCGGGGAAGACGCTGCTCGAGAAGGCGCTGGCGCTGCTGGCGCGGCACCCCGAGGTGCGCCGCGCCTTCCCCCGCGCCGGGAGGAACGGCGCCTGACCCGCCGCCTCGCGCCGGCCCTGCTGCTCGCCGCGGCGCTCGCCGCCTGCGCGCACCGGCGCCCCGCGGCGGAGGGGCCGGTGGACGTCGGCCTGGCGAGCTGGTACGGGCGCGAGTTCCAGGGGCGGCGCACCGCCAGCGGCGAGCGGTACGACGCGCGCAGCCTCACCTGCGCCAGCCGCACCTTCCCCATCGGCACCAAGGTGCGCATCACCGACCTCGACACCGGCCGGAGCGTCGAGGCGACGGTGAACGACCGCGGCCCCTGGGTGAAGGGGCGGGTGGTGGACCTCTCCACCGCCGCCGCGCGGGCGCTCGGGATCGTGGAGCGCGGGGTGGCGCGGGTGCGGGTGGAGCGGGCCGAGTGAGGCTCGCCGCGGGCCCGTTGCGTCCCGCCGCCGGCGCTGCTACCCATCCCCGGCACCGGAGGCACGCATGCTGGAGCGCATCGGCATCTCGCTCGAAGACGACCTGCTCGAGAAGTTCGACCGGCTCATCGCCGACAAGGGGTACGAGAACCGCTCCGAGGCGATCCGCGACCTCATCCGCGAGCAGCTCGTCGCCCGCGGCTGGACGGAGGCGCGCGGGGACGAGGAGCGGGTGGCGGTGGTGACCCTGGTCTACGGCCACGACTCCTCGAGCCTGGCGCAGAAGCTCACCCACATCCAGCACGAGAACCACCTCGCGGTGGTCTCGGCGCTCCACGTCCACATGGACGCGCACAACTGCCTGGAGGTGCTGGTGCTGCGGGGCAAGGCCCGCGAGATCCTCCGCATGGGCGAGAGCCTGGTGAGCACCAAGGGCGTGAAGTACGGGCGCGTGGTGCCGGCGACCACCGGGGAGGAGCTGCGGTAGCTACCCGCCGTGCGGGTGCCGGTGCTTGAGGATGTGCGGGGTCTCGAGGCGGTGGGCGGCCATGAGCGGCTCGTCGCCGAGCACCTCGGCCGTCGGCCCGTCGGCCACCACCCGGCCGCCGTCGAGCACCGCCACGCGTCCGCAGAGCTCCACCACCAGCTCGAGGTCGTGCGTCACCACCAGCTGGCTCTGCTCCAGCCGGGCGAGCCGCTCGAGGAGCTGGCGGCGCGCCCAGGGGTCGAGGAACGCGGTCGGCTCGTCGAGCACCAGGAGCCGCGGCCGGCTCACCAGCGCGCCGGCCAGGGTGACGAGCCGCTTCTCCCCCGAGGAGAGGTGGCCCGGGAAGCGGCGCGCCAGCGCGCCGATGCCGAGCTCGTCGAGGAGCGCCCGGGCGCGGCGCTCCGCCTCCTCCGGCGCGGCCCCGGCGGCGAGCGGCGCGAAGGCCACGTCCTCGAGCACCGTCGGCATGAAGAGCTGGTCGTCGGGGTCGTTGAAGAGGAAGCCGGTCCGGCTCCGGATGGCCGGCAGGGAGGCCGGCGCGAGCGGCAGCCCCGCCACCGAAGCGCTGCCGGCGCTCGGCTCGGCGAGCCCGGCCAGCAGCGAGATGAGCGTGGTCTTGCCGGCGCCGTTCGGCCCGACCAGCCCGAGCCGCTCGCCGTCCCCGAGCCGCAGGGTCACCTCGCGCAGGGCCTCGGTGCCGTCCGGGTAGCGGTAGGCCAGCCCCTCCAGCCGGAGCGCCTCGCTCATGCGCCCCTCGCGAGGAAGGCCTCGCCCGCCCAGCGCGCCAGCGGCAGGAGCCGCGCCGCCAGGCAGAACCCGGCGCCGGCGGCGAGGAAGGCGGCGTCGGCGAGGCCGAAGCGCTCCGGGGTCAGGGTGGGCAGCTCCCCCTGGAAGCCGCGCACCTGCATGCAGCGGTAGACGCGGTCGCCTCGCTCCCAGGTGCGGTGGAGCAGCATCGAGAGCATGCCGCGGGCGGCGGCGAAGCGGGGCAGCCGCCGGGCCGGCTCGCGCAGGAGCCGCGCGGCCGAGAGCCGCTCGCCCTCCGACACGAGGAGGAACAGGTAGCGGTAGAGCATCTGCACCTGCACCGTGAGCGCCGCCGGGCTCCCCAGCCGGCGCAGGCCGGCGGCGAGCCGCGGCATGGGCGTGGTGGCGACGAGGAGCAGGAGCGTGCTCGTGCAGAGCGCGAAGCGCAGCAGGATGGAGGCGAAGGAGAGCGCGCCGCCGCTCACCGCCACCCCGGCGATCCGCGCCGCCGCCCGGGTGTCGAGGAACGGGTTGGCGATCCCGACCAGCACGGCGAACGGGCTGGCGGCGAGCACCAGCCGGAGCACCGGCCGGAGCGGCACCCGTCCGGCGGCGGCGAGCGCGGCGGGCACGGCGAAGAAGGGCAGCAGCCCGGCCACCTCGTAGCGGGGGAACGAGGCGACGCAGACCGCGAAGACGGCGCAGACCAGCAGCTTGGCCCGCGCGTCCCGCCGGTGGAGCGGGCTGTCGGACCACCCCAGGCGGTCGAGCGCGCGCGCGGCGAGGACGCTCACCGGGCGCTCCGGCCGGGCCCGCGCCCGCGCCGGGAGATCGCCGCGCCGGCCGCGACCAG
>JAJXVM010000158.1 GCA_021782135.1 Myxococcales bacterium
GTCCTGCTTCTGCCCCGCCAGCGCCGCCTCGGCGAGGTGGGTGTGGATCTTCATCGAGCAGAACTTCGGCCCGCACATGGAGCAGAACTCGGCGCTCTTGAAGGCCTCTTGCGGGAGCGTCTCGTCGTGCATCGACCGGGCGGTCTCCGGATCGAGAGACAGCTCGAACTGCCTCTTCCAGTCGAAGGCGTAGCGGGCGCGGGAGAGCTCGTCGTCGCGGTCGCGCGCGCCGGGCCGGTGCAGCGCCACGTCGGCGGCGTGGGCCGCGATCTTGTAAGCGATGATCCCCTGGCGAACGTCGTCGATGTCCGGGAGCCCGAGGTGCTCCTTGGGGGTGACGTAGCAGAGCATGGCGGCGCCGTGCTGGGCCGCCACGGTGGCGCCGATGGCGCTGGTGATGTGGTCGTAGCCGGGGGCGATGTCGGTGACGAGCGGCCCGAGCACGTAGAACGGGGCCTCGTCGCAGAGCTCGCGCTCCTTCTCCATGTTCATCGGGATCTGGTCGAGCGGGACGTGGCCCGGCCCCTCCACCATCACCTGGACGTCGTGCTTCCAGGCGCGCCGGGTGAGCTCCCCGAGCACCTTCAGCTAGGCGATCTGGGCGGCGTCGGAGGCGTCGGCGAGGCAGCCCGGGCGCAGCCCGTCGCCCAGGCTGAAGGTGACGTCGTAGCGCTTGAAGATCTCGCAGATCGCGTCGAAGTGCGTGTAGAGCGGGTTCTCGGCCTTGTGCGCCAGCATCCACTGCGCCATGAGCGCCCCGCCGCGGCTGACGATGCCGGTGACGCGGTGCACGGCGAGCGGGATGAAGTCCTTGAGCAGGCCGGCGTGGATGGTCATGTAGTCCACCCCCTGGCGAGCCTGGGCCTCGATGATGTCGAGGAGGAGCTTGGGGGTCAGGTCCACCACGTCCTTCACGTGGGCGAGGCACTCGTAGATCGGCACCGTGCCCACCGGGATGGGGCTGGCGCGGAGGATCGCCTCCCGGATCTGCGGGATGTCGCCGCCGGTGGACAGGTCCATCACCGTGTCGGCGCCGTACTTGATGCTGACGCGGAGCTTCTCGAGCTCGGAGGCGATGTCGCTCACCACCGCGCTGTTGCCGATGTTCGAGTTGATCTTGCAGGTCGCGGCGACGCCGACGGCCATCGGCTCGAGCTCGGGGTGGTTGACGTTGGCCGGGATGATCATGCGGCCCCGCGCCACCTCGTCGCGCACCATCTCCGGGGCGAGCCGCTCGCGCCGCGCCACGTGGGCCATCTCCTCGGTCACCACGCCTTTTCGCGCGTAGTGCATCTGGGAGACGTTCGGCTGCCCCTGGCGCTTCGAGATCCAATCGGCGCGCATGCGCTCGACCTCCTTGAGATGTTCCGGCGGACTGCGAAAAGTAATGGGCGCGCGTTTTCGTGTCAACGCGCGCCCATCACGGAACTCGAGTCGGGAATGGGCGTCCGTCAGCGCAGGGCGCGGAAGGCGCGGCGGCCGGCGTAACGGGCCGAGCGGCCGAGCTCTTCCTCGATCCGGAGCAGCTGGTTGTACTTGGCGACGCGGTCGGTGCGCGAGGCGGAGCCGGTCTTGATCTGCCCGCAGTCGCAGGCCACGGCGAGGTCGGCGATGGTGGTGTCCTCGGTCTCGCCGGAGCGGTGGCTCATCACGCTGGTGTAGCCGGCCTGGTGGGCCATGCGGACGGCCTCGAGGGTCTCGGTGAGCGAGCCGATCTGGTTCACCTTCACCAGGATCGAGTTGGCGATGTCCTCCTCGATGCCGCGCGAGAGGCGGGTGACGTTGGTGACGAACAGGTCGTCGCCGACCAGCTGCAGCTCGTCGCCCAGCCGCTCGGAGAGGAGCTTCCAGGTGCTCCAGTCGTCCTCGGCGCAGCCGTCCTCGATGGAGACGATGGGGTACTTCGAGGCCAGCCCGGCGTAGAACTCCACCAGTCCCTTCCCGTCGAAGCTCTTCCCCTCGCCCTCGAGGACGTACTTCCCGCTCGCCGCGTCGTAGAACTCGCTGGCGGCGCAGTCGAGCGCCAGCGCCACCTGGCCGTCGGCGCCGGCCTTGAGCCCCGCCTGCGAGATGGCCTCCAGGATCACCTGGAGCGCCTCCTCGTTGGAGCCCAGGCTCGGCGCGTAGCCGCCCTCGTCGCCCACGCCGGTCGAGGCGCCGCGGGCCTTGAGCACCTTCTTCAGGGCGTGGAACACCTCGGCCCCGTAGCGCAGCGCCTCGGCGAAGTTGGGGGCGCCGAGCGGCACCACCATGAACTCCTGGATGTCCACGTTCGAGTCGGCGTGGGCCCCGCCGTTCAGGATGTTCATGAGCGGGACGGGCAGCGTGCGCGCCCCGGCGCCGCCGACGTACCGGTAGAGCGGCAGGCCGTGCGCCAGCGCGGCGGCCCGCGCGGCGGCCAGGGACACGCCGAGGATGGCGTTGGCGCCCAGCTTCGACTTGGTCGGGGTCCCGTCGAGCTCGCACATGCGGGCGTCGAGCGCCGCCTGGTCGGAGACGTCCATGCCGATCACGGTCGGGGCGATCTGATCCACCACGTTCGCGATCGCCTTGCGGACCCCCTTGCCGAGGTAGCGGCTCTTGTCGCCGTCGCGGAGCTCGAGCGCCTCGTGCTCGCCCGTGGAGGCGCCCGAGGGGACCGCGGCTCGACCGATGTCGCCGGAGGCGATGGCCACCTCGACCTCGACGGTGGGGTTGCCGCGCGAATCGAGGATCTCGCGCGCGTGGACGTTGACGATCTCGGTCATGCCTGCCTCCGCAAGTGGTGAGAAGTGCGTGAGAGGTGCGGGAACGGGGGGCAATCTGACGGCTCGACCCGAGGTCGTCAATCGTGAATTGCACTCGGAGCGCGGGAAGCCCCGCCGGTGGGGACGTCGACGCGGCGGGACCGGGGGCGAAGCCCCGGCCTTTGGGCGCGAGGCGGCGCGCCCGGGAGCGGCTCAGCGGCCGAAGCCGGAGCTCGAGTAGTCGATGATCACCACGCCGCGATCCCCGCCGGGGCGATCCCGATCGTCCTCGGTGCGGCCAGGCGGGCGAGCGGGCGGTTCGGGGACGGGCAACTCGACGGAGGGTCGATCTTCCCGGCGCTGCTCGGGGTGGCGGCGCTTGATCTCCTCGATGATGAACGCGTCGAGCATCGCTCTCTCCACCCCTCCCCGCTCACGGGGCTGCAAACCGCGTTCCCCTCGTCTCTCGCCCTCCGGGCGTGCCCGGCGCATCGCCGGACCGGCCCCGAATTGTGCTCTAACACCCGCCCATTGCGCCGGTCAAGGCGAGGCGCCGCGCGCCGGGGACGCGCGGTTCCGTGAGCTTTGCTCCACTGGGAAGGTGATGCGACGGGCGGGCGCGCGCCACCACATCTCGCGCTCCGGCCGCGGGAAGATCCCCGCCGAGCCGGCGGCGCCGCCCCGCCGCTCCGCACCCGGCGGGGGCCGACCGAGCCCTACGTCCCCTCGGCGCGCGCCTTGAAGGCGGCCAGCATCCGCGGCAACGACACCCGGGTGAGCTCCTCGGTCACCATGTCCACGATCCGCTGCGGGACGAGCGGAGGCTTGGCGACCTCCACCTCGACGGAGTACCGCGCGCGAGTCCGCCCGCCCTCGTCGAACAGCTCCCAGGCGCCGTTCGAGACCTTCATCATCTCTCCGCCGACGAGCGACCAGGTCACCTTGCGGGGGCGCACCTCGACGTGGCGCAGGGTGTACCGGATGCGGCGGATGCCGAGGTCCACCTGGTACTCGACGTCCTTGGCCGCGCCGGCGGGCGTCACCCGGATCCCCTTCAGCTGGGGCACGAACTCCGGGTAGCTCTCGTACCGCACGATGAGGTCGAAGAACTGCTCGACCGGAACCGCCACCAACACCTCGCGCGTCGCCGAAGAGGACATCCCGGTCACCACCCGTAGTTGGGCTTGAGGCGGAAGCGGTGCTCGGTCTCGATGTAGCGGACGGTCCCGCTCTTCGAGCGCATCACCACCGAGTGGGTGCGCGCGCCCTCGCCCGTGAAGCGCACGCCCTTGAGGAAGTCGCCGTGGGTCACGCCGGTGGCGGCGAACATCACGTTGCCGCCGGCCAGCTCCTCGATCGCGAGCACCTTCTCCACGTCCGTCACGCCCATGCGGCTGGCGCGCTCCCGCTCCTTCTCGTTCCGGAAGACCAGCCGGCCCTGCATGTCGCCGCCCACGCAGCGCAGGGCCGCCGCCGAGATGACGCCCTCGGGGGCGCCGCCGGTCCCCATGAGCAGGTCCACCCCGGTGTCGGGGAAGCAGGTGTTGATCGCGCCCGAGACGTCGCCGTCGCCGATGAGCTTGATGCGCGCGCCGGCGGCGCGGACCTCCGCGATGAGCCGCTCGTGCCGCGGGCGGTCGAGGATCACCACCGTCAGGTCCTCGACGTACTTCCCCAGGCAGTCGGCCACCCGGCGCAGGTTCTCGGTCGGGCTCTTCGCCAGGTCGATGCAGCCGCGGGCCTCCGGCCCGGCGGCGATCTTCTCCATGTAGCAGTCGGGGGCGCGCAGGAGCCGGCCCTTCTCGCCCATGGCGATGACGCTGATGGCGTTGGGCGCGCCGGTGGCGCAGAGGTTGGTCCCCTCGAGCGGGTCCACCGCGATCTCGATCTCGATGTCGCCCGGCTGCCCCCGCCCCACCCGCTCGCCGATGTAGAGCATCGGCGCCTCGTCCCGCTCCCCCTCCCCGATCACCACCTCGCCGCGGATGTGCAGGTCGTTGAAGGCCTTGCGCATCGCCTCCACGGCCGCCTGGTCGGCGCCGTTGCGATCGCCCCGGCCCATGAAGCGGGCCGAGGCCAGCGCGGCGGCCTCGGTGATGCGCGCGACTTCGAGAGCGAGGTTGCGGTCCATTTGCCCTCCGGCAGTTCAGGCGTCGGTCTCCTCGGCCGGCAGGAGCCGGTCGAGGAGGGCACTCGGCATGCGCTGGACGCGCCCCTCGAGGTCCACGCACGCGTGCACGGTGTGGCCGGTCACGAGCAGGTCGCCGGCCCGGAGGATGCGATAGCCGAAGCGGGCCGAGGCGCGCCGCACCTCGGTGAGGCGCGTCTCCACCCGGAGCAGGTCGTCGTAGCGCGCGGGGGACTTGTAGGCGACGTGGGCCTCGACCACCGGGAGCCGCAGCCGGTGGACCTCCTCGAAGTCCCGGTAGCGCAGCCCCTTGGCGCGGATGAACTCGTTCCGGCCGGCCTCGAAGAACCGCAGGTAGTTGGCGTAGTACACGACCCCCATCTGGTCGGTGTCGCCGTAGATCACCCGCAGCTCGGTCGCGACCATCGGCTAGATGGCCTCGATGCGGATGAGCCGGGTGGGCGCCAGGGTGATCCGGAAGCCGGCGATCTCGGCCATGGCCGCCGCCATGTCCGCCTCCCGCGCGGTGTGGGTCACGATGACGAGCGGCACGGCCTCCCCCTCGCTCCCCTGCTCGCGTTGCTGCACCGCGGCGATCGAGATGTTGCGGTTCGCGAGCGTGCTCGCGACGCGGGCCAGCACGCCCGGCTCGTCCTTGACCGAGAAGCGCAGGTAGTAGCCGGAGCGCACCTCGCCGTGCGGCAGCAGCTTCACCTTGGACTCGCCGTGGGGCAGCGGCACGCGCCCGGGGCTCGAGGCCACGATGTTGCGGGTGAGGTCGATGATGTCCGAGACCACCGCGCTGCCGGTGGGCATGGCCCCGGCGCCCTGGCCGATGAGCATCGAGGGGCCGAGCGCCTCGGAGTGCAGCAGCACCGCGTTCATGGCGCCGCGCACCCCGGCGAGCAGCGAGCCGGCGGGGATGAAGGCCGGGTGCACCCGGGCCTCGACGGCGTCGGGCTCGCCGGGGGTCGAGACCCGCCGCGCGATGGCGAGCAGCTTGAGCGCGTATCCGAACTCCCTCGCCCAGGCGAAGTCCGCGGGGGTGAGCGCGGTGATCCCCTCGGTGAGCACGTCCTCGGGGCGCACCCGAACGCCGAACGCGAGCTGGGAGAGGACGCAGAGCTTCTGCGCCGCGTCCCCCCCGGAGACGTCGAGGGTCGGGTCGGCCTCCGCGTACCCGAGCCGCTGCGCCTCGGCGAGCGCCTTGGCGAGCGGCTCGCCCTTCTCGGCCATGGCGGTGAGGATGTAGTTGGTGGTGCCGTTCACGATCCCGTGCAGGGCCGTGATCCGGTCGGACGCGAGCGCCTCCCGCAAGGTGCGGATCACCGGCACCCCGCCGCAGACCGCGCCCTCGTAGTAGACGTCCACGCCCTTCTCGAGCGCGAGCTTGAAGATGTCTTCCCCCCGGGCCGCGAGCAGCGCCTTGTTGGCGGTGACCACGTGCTTGCCCCGCTGGAGGGCCGCCTGCACCAACCGGAAGGACTCGTCCACCCCGCCGACCAGCTCCACCACCACCTCGACGGCGGGATCGTCGAGCAGGTCGTCGAAGCGCGTGGTGAGCAGCGAGCGGTCGAGCTCGACCGGGCGGGACTTCTCCGGGTCGCGGATGGCGACCCGGCGGACGACGATCCGGGCGCCCAGGCGCGACTCGATGTCGCGCGCGTGGCGTTGCAGGATCGACAGCACCCCGCCGCCGACCGTCCCGAACCCCGCGATTCCGATTCCCACCTCGCGCATTGCCTTGCTCTCCGGAGCTGCCGACCGGCGCAGGAGCGCGCCGCCGGGATCCCAGTTCTTATCAGAACCGGCCGCCGGATCGCGTCAGCGATCGCTCCGGCCGCCGCCCCGCTCGTGCGCCTCGGCCTCGCCGAGCGCCTCCGCCGCCACCACCCGCACCCCCTCGTCGGGATGCCCGGAGGCCAGGGTGAGGAGGTACGCGCGCGCCTCCGCGCCGCCGAGGTCGCCGATCACCCGGGCGAGCCGGCCGGTGACCTCCGGGCCGCGCCGCAGCGAGAGCTCGATGAGCGGATCCACGGCCCGCTGGTCGCCGATCTGCGCCAGCGCCCCGACGACGCGCTCGATCACCTCGGGGTCCTCGTCGTGCAGGTGCTCCAGCAGCCCCGGCACCGCGGCGGGGCTCTTGCGATCCGCGAGCGCGCGGACGGCGGCGTCGCGGGTGCGATTCTCGGGGGCGGCGAGGTCCCGCAGCAGGGCCCGCTCGGACTTGCTCGCCTCCCGCAGGTCGAGGGCGATCGAGCTCGCCGCGCCGGTGAGGGCGGCGTCGAGCGCGCGCCGGAAGGCCCCGCCGGGCCCCTCCTCTCCGGGCTGGGGCTCGCCCATGCCCCGCTCGCGCGCGCGCAGCGGCGCGTCGCCGTCTGCCGGGGAGGCCTCGAGCTCGACCACCACCGCGACCCGGCGAAGTCCGCCGCCGGGAGTGGGCTCCCCGGCGCTCGCGAGGACCGTCACCTGCCCGGAGAAGCCGCGCCAGCCCTTCGGCGACCCGCCGGCGGGCACCTTCTCGAAGCCCGCGCCGAGCAGCGCGGCCCTGGCGCGCGCGCGGAGATCGTCCGCGCCGATGCCGACGAGCAGCAGCCGGTTCCCCGCCGCGCTCTCCGACACCAGGACCCGCTCCAGGCCGAGGCGCGGCGCCCCGCGGTGACAGCCGGTCGCGAGCAGCAACGCCAGCCCGAGGACCGGCCAGCGTACGGCGCGAGCCACTCGTCAGCCTTCTCCGCCGCCCTCGGTCCTCGACGGCGCCGGAGCGGCGGCCGGTTCGGGCGGGGGCTCGGCGGGACGCGGGCCGCTCGCGGCCGGTTCGGGCGCGGCGGCCCTCGCCTCCGCGGAAGCGGACCCCGGCTCGGGAACGGGCCCCGGC
>JAJXVM010000159.1 GCA_021782135.1 Myxococcales bacterium
ACCTCGTCGAGGAGGTCCTTCACCATGTACAGCTTCTCCATGTTGAGCGTGGCCGGGTTGTCCAGGTTGATGGCGTTGGCGACCCCGCCCACGGCCAGGTTCTGGATGTTGGGCGTCTTGCCGCCCAGGATGGCCACGATCTGGTTGGCCTTGCGCTGCACGTCGAGCGCCTGGAGGTAGTGCGCCACCGCGAGGAGGTTCACCTCCGGCGGGAGCCGCATCGCCGGATGGCCCCAGTAGCCGTTGGTGAAGATGCCGAGCTGGCCGGCCTTGACGAAGCTCTCCAGCTTGGCCTTCACCGCGGTGAGCTCCTGCACGCTGTTGAGGTGCCAGGAGCTGAGGCTCTGCCCGATCTGCGCGGCCTTGGCCGGGTCGGCCTTGAGCGCGCTGACCACGTCCACCCAGTCGAGCGCCGACAGGTGGTAGAAGTGGACGATGTGGTCGTGGAGCGAGTGGGCGCTCACGATCAGGTTGCGGATGTACTGGGCGTTGAGCGGGACCTCGAGGTTCAGCGCGTTCTCGACCGAGCGCACCGAGGCCATGGCGTGCACCGTGGTGCACACGCCGCAGATGCGCTGGACGAAGACCCACACCTCGCGCGGGTCGCGCCCCTTCACGATCTCCTCGATGCCGCGCCACATGGTCCCGGTGGACCACGCCTTGGCGACCTTGCCGCCCTCCACCTCGACGTCGATGCGGAGGTGCCCCTCGATTCTGGTGACGGGGTCGATGGTGATTCGCTGACTCATGTGAGCACCTCTACCGGCTAACCGCGGGCCGGACCTCGCCGGCGCCGACGTGGGAGTGACCGTGGGCGTCCTCGACGACCACGACGGGGAACAACCTGGAGACGAGCAGGAACACCGCCACGCCGACGGCCGCCATCCCGATGGTGATCAGGGTCTCGCCGACCGACGGGAAGTACTGCCAGCCCTCGCCCGCGTTGAAGCAGGTCAGGTAGGTGTCGACGCGCCAGAGCGCGCCCGCCGCGATGCTCATCAGCGCCGCCCCGAAGAGCCGGCCCCGGTTCCGCCGCACCCTGGGCGAGAAGAACTGGAAGGCCGGGACGAGGAAGAGCGCCATCTCCAGCAGGAAGAAGAACAGGTGGTGGTCGAGGCGAGCGAGGTAGTGGAGCTTCCCCTGCGCCACGATGTCCACCACGCGGAGGCCGGCGAAGAGGAAGAGCAGCCCGCCGTTCACCTTCGACATGTCGGCGAAGAGCTCCTGGTCCACCTTCGCCTTCCAGGTGAAGTTGAGGAGGTTGGTGAGCACCACCACCGCGCCGTAGCCCATCGAGAGGCAGGAGATGAGCGCCAGCATGGGCAGCGCCCAGGTGTGCCAGAGCGGGTCCACCTTGGTGGTCGCGATGAGCATCAGCCCGCCGAGCGAGCTCTGGTGCATGGTGGGGAGCAGCACCGCGAGGGCGATGACGAACGGCATCGCCTTCGAGAGCCGCGGCCCCCAGATCCTCCCGAGCCGCGCGAACGCGGGCGACTTGCTCTCCGCCGCCCCCTCGAGCACGGCCGGGAGCACCTCCACCCAGAGCACGAGCACGTAGGAGATCACGCAGACCGCGACCTCGAGGAGCACCGAGTTCAGGTTCCAGATCGGGACCGCCGCGAGCAGGTAGGCGTTCCAGTAGCGCCCCAGGGCGATGAGGATCGAGCTGCCGCCGAGCGAGTAGGCGACGGCGCCCACCAGCACCGCCGGCCGGACGAAGGGGTGGTACCGGCCCTTGTTGAGCAGGTAGCAGAGGAGCCCGACCGAGTAGGCCCCGGCGCCGATGCCCGTGAAGACCACCACGTTGATCGGCTCCCAGATGCCCCAGGCGTAGCCGTCGGTCATGTTGCTGACCGGGCCCACGCCGGCGGCGAACCGGTAGATCATGATCAGGACGGCGAGGCCGAAGAGGCCGAGCAGGACCTTCATCGTCGGGTCGAGCAGCTTGCCGCCGATGGGCTTCGGGTGTGCGTGCGCGCTCATCTACTTGCCCTCCTCGTGCCGCTCCGCCGTCTCTTCCTTCTGCTTGTTGCGGTGGATGACGAAGGCCGCGGTGCCGTAGAGCACGAGCGGGGTGATGCCGTGGAGGTACGGCGTGTGCGAGACGTGCTCCGAGAAGGAGGCCGCCGAGGTCTCCGGGAGGTCGGGCAGGCCGAGGTCGTGGAAGCCGATCCCGGCGGCGGCGAGGTAGAGCACCTGCGTGCCCCCGCCGTCCTTCTCGCCGTAGATCTTCCCGTTGTAGCGCTTCGGGTCGGCGGCGAGCCGCCGCCGGGCGATGGCGAGCAGCTCCTCGCGCTTGCCGTAGATGACCGCCTCGCGGGGGCAGACCTCGCAGCAGGCCGGGTTGGCCACCGCGAGCGGGCCCTGCTTCGTCTTGTCGGCCCGGTGCCGGCAGAGCTCGCACTTCACGATGCGCGGGAGCGGCTCGAGCCACTCGAACTTGGGCACGTTGAAGGCGCAGGCGATCTGGCAGTAGCGGCAGCCGACGCAGGTGGCCTTGTCGTAGGCGACGATGCCGGTGCCCTTGGTCTCGCCGGCGATGGTGCGCGTGCCCTCGCCCTCCTTGTGGAGCGCGCCCATCATGCAGACGGACACGCAGGAGGGATCCACGCAGTGCATGCACTGCTGCTTCATGAAGGCGAAGCGCTCGCCGTCCTTGAACACCTTGATGATGTTCTTGGTCTGGCCGTTGAGGTCGTTCGGCGCGTCGTAGACCGGCTTCTCGGTCCCCTGCATGGCGGAGGCGTCCACCGGCAGCTGGTTCGCCTCCTTGCACTTCGTGACGCAGGCGCGGCAGCCGACGCAGAGGGTCGAGTCGTAGAGCATGCCCACCGCGTCCGGGCGATGCTTGGGCTCGTGCTCCGACGCCTCCGCCTTTCCGGCGAGGGCCGTCACGGCCCCGGCCGCGCCGGCGGCCGCGGCCCCCTTGAGGAGGGATCGACGGGAGATGCGCATGGGCTACTCCCTCTCCTCGGGCTTCTCCGACTCCGCGGTGAGCTTCTTGCTCGCGACCACGCCCGCGCCCACGATGGCGCCGACGGCGAGCCCGCCCAGGCCGACGGCGGCCGGGCCCACCACGCTGTGGTCGGGGTGGATGGCCGGGTAGGTGCCGGGGGCCGTCGGGCGGTCCACCTGGATGGTGGTGTGGAGCGGCACGCGGAAGGCGACCTGCTGCTCGGTGCAGCCGACGCACGGGTGGCCGATGCCGATCGGCCACGCCCCCGGGACCTCGCAGAAGGGGAGCAGCGAGCAGTTGGCGTGGGTCGCCGGACCCTTGCAGCCGAGCTTGTAGAGGCAGTGGCCGGCGCGGTGGCCCTCGTCCCCGAACTTCTGCGCGAAGCGGCCGGCGTCGAAGTGCGGGCGCCGCGGGCAGTCCTCGTGGATGGTGCGGGCGTACGCGAACTCGGGCCGGCCGAGCTTGTCGAGCTTGGGCAGCGTGTGGAAGGTCGCGAACTGCAGGGCCACGCCGAGCAGGTTGTACGGGTTGGCGGGGCAGCCCGGCAGCGTGACCACGGTCTTGCCCTTGAGGATCATGGGCGCGCCGGTGGCGTCGGTCGGGTTCGGCTCGGCCGCGGCCACGCCGCCGAAGCTGGCGCAGGAGCCGAGCGCGATGATGGCGCCGGCGTCGGCGGCCAGGCGGTTCAGGGTGTCGATGGCGTTCTTCCCGCCGACCTGGCAGTAGATGCCGCCGTCCTTCCGCGGGATGGCGCCCTCGACGATGAGGATGTACTTGCCCTTGTTGGCCTGGATGGCCGCTTCCATCGCCTCTTCGATCTGGTGGCCCGCCGCCGCGAAGAGCGTCTCGTGGTAGTCGAGCGAGATCAGGTCGAGCACGACCTCGGCGAGCGCCGGGTGGCTGGTCCGCAGCAGCGACTCGGTGCAGCCGGTGCACTCCTGGAAGTGGAGCCAGATGACCGAGGGCTTGGTCCCGGCGGCGGCCTTGTCGGCCATCTTCTCGCCGGCCCAGGCCGGGAGGCCCACGGCACCGGCCGCGATGGTGCAGACCTTCAGAAAGTCCCTGCGCGAAACACCCTTCGCTTCCAGCCGGGCGAGGAGATTGTCCCCGGAGCTCGAATTGTCCATTGGCCGTTCCTCCGTGGGCCGGCAGATTAGCCGTCCGCTCATTCAAAAAGCAACCGATCGAGCGCGAGAGGTTTTGCTCTGGATCAAGCACGAGTCGGACGTCGATGATGGCCCAGAATAAACAAGGAAATCGGTCACATGTGCGCCGTTGGCGCCACGAAACACTTGTCGCGGGTTGACTGTGAGCAAGCACATAAATGACCGTTGATTTCGAAATCAAGGGGGCGGCGGAATTGTGGACTCATCCGGGCAGAAATGCCCGGTGGGCGCCGCCGGATTGATCCGCTCGCCCGCCCGCCCGCTTTTCGTTGACACCTTGAGTGAATGTGGGGAAGAGTGCGACTCATGCTCATCCCGCGCTCTCGCAAGGTGAAGCGGTACGGTTGGCTCCCCGATCTGCCGGACCATCGCGACCTCTCCTGGAGCGCCCGGCCCGAGGGGATGGCGAGCCTGCCGCGCTCGGTGGACCTGCGGCCGGGCTTCCCCGCGCCGTACGATCAGGGGGATCTCGGGAGCTGCACCGCGAACGCGGTCGCCGGCGCCTTCCAGTTCGTCCGCCGCAAGGAGCGGCTCGCCGACTTCCCGCCGTCCCGGCTCTTCATCTACTTCAACGAGCGGGCGCTGGAGGGCAGCACCGGCGAGGACAGCGGGGCGATGCTCCGGGACGGGCTCAAGTGCGTCGCGCAGCAGGGGGTCTGCCCGGAGCGGAGCGTGCCGCCGCGCGAGGGCGACTGGCCCTACGAGCCGGCGCGCTTCGCGGACAAGCCGCCCGACCGCTCGTACCAGGTGGCGCTCGACTTCCAGGTCTTGCGGTACAAGCGCGTGGCGCGCTCGCTCGACCAGATGAAGGCCTGCCTCGCGGGCGGGCTCCCGTTCGTCTTCGGCTT
Organism: Myxococcales bacterium; assembly: GCA_021782135.1. Classification (GTDB taxonomy): domain Bacteria; phylum Myxococcota; class Myxococcia; order Myxococcales; family Anaeromyxobacteraceae; genus Anaeromyxobacter_B. The sequence goes on from JAJXVM010000159.1 coordinate 4,971, forward strand.
CGCCGTCTACGAGGGCTTCGAGACGGCGGAGGTGGCGCGCACCGGGGTGGCGAGCCTGCCCGGCCCGCGGGAGCGCGCGCTCGGCGGCCACGCGGTGGTCGCGGCCGGCTACGACGACGCCAGCCAGCGGTTCCTGGTGCGCAACTCGTGGGGCGGCGGCTGGGGGCAGGCGGGCTACTTCACCTTGCCCTACGCGTACCTCGAGTCGCCCGGCCTCTCGGCCGACTTCTGGACCATCAGCCAGACCGAGTGACGGTGCCCGGCGCGGGCTCGTCCGCCGCGAGGCGGGCGACCGCCTCCGAGACCGCGCGCGCCGCGGCGGGGAGCGCCGCCTCCACCGCGGGCGTGAGCCCCTCTTCGAAGCAGGAGGCGTCGGCGACCTCCACCGCCACCACCTCCACCCGCCGCGGCACCGCCGCGCCGAGGCGCCGCGCCAGGGAGAGCGAAGAGGCGAGCCCGAGCACGTGCGGAGTCGGCCCGGGCGCGAGCGGCAGTTCCCGCGCGTCGAACGAGAGGATCGTCCCCGGCGCCCGGCGCCCCGACAGGAGCGCGTCCACGAGCACCACTTGCTCGAACCCCTCCATCTCGTCGAGGAGCTTCAGCCCCGACAGGCTGGTCCGGACGATCGCGACCCCGGCCGGGAGGTCTCGCTCGAGGAGGTCGGCCACGCGCCAGGCGACCCCGTCGTCTCGCCGGAGCCGGTTCCCGAGGCAGAGGACCAGGATGGGAGGGCTCATCGCGGGTCCTCGATCCGCCTGGAGAGCCGCTGCACGATGGCGCCCTCCGCGTCGCGCACGACGACCTCCATCGGCATCTCGCCCGGGAGGGCGTGCGAGGCGCAGGCGTTGCACGGATCGTAGGCCCGATACGCCATCTCGAGGCTGTCGAGCGCGGAGGGCTCGAGCCGGCCGCCGCTCACCAGCGCGGCGGCCGCGCGCCGGACGGTGAGCTGCATCGCGGCGGCGTTCTGCTGCGAGGCCACCAGCAGCCGCGCCCGGGTGAGGAGCCCCCGCTCGTCCGTCCGGTAGTGGTGGATGAGCGTGCCGCGCGGCGCCTCCACCACCCCCACCCCCTCGCGCGGCGCCGCCTCGGGCACCCGGCGCACGTCGCCCTCGCCGAGCTCGGGATCGGCCGCGAGCCGCTCGACCATCTCCGCCGCCTGCAGCGCCTCCACCAGCCGCGCCCAGTGGAAGGCGAGGGTGGCGTGCACCGGCCGGCCGCCCAGCGCCTCGAGCATCCGCGCCCGCGCCGCCTCCGCCCGCGGGGTGGCCATCCGCTCGGCGACGTTGATGCGGGCCAGCGGCCCGACCCGGTAGACCCCGCTTTCGGGCCCGTCCACGAAGCCCTTCCAGCCCTTCGCGGAGAGGTAGGGGACGCGCACCCAGCTCCAGGACTCGTGCGTCTCCGCGATGTGCTCCTCGTAGCGCTCGGGCGCGAACCGCGCCGCCTCGCGCCCCTCCGGGTCGACCACCCGCAGCTCGCCGGCGGTGAAGCTGACCTCGCCGTCGGGCCCGACCAGCGCCGCGTAATGGGTGCGGGCCTGGAAGGCCTCGTGGTCGATGGCGGCGCGCCAGGCGGCGCCCTCGCGCGCGGCGGAGTCGAAGAGCTCGAGCGAGCGGGCCGCGAAGTCCACCAGCTTCGGCGCCTCCGCCCGCGCGCGCGCGATGGTCGCGGCCGGGAGCGGGCGCGAGATGCCGCCCGGCAGCGCGAACACCGGGTGGCCGGCGCGCCCGGCGATCTCGGCCATGATGCCGCGCGCCGAGCGGCGGGCCTCGACCACCCGGCGGCCGACCTCCTGGCCGAGGCGCGCCACCACGCCGGCGATCGAGCGCAGCGCGTCGGGCCCGCCGTCGACGAGGAGGTCGGGCCCGCCCAGGTAGTAGAAGTGCAGCGCGTGATCCTCGACGAGGAACAGGTGGTAGTAGAGGTCGCGCACCTTGCGGGCCGCGGGCGGCGGGGTGACCTCGTAGAGCGCGTCGAGCGCCTTCGCGGAGGCGATGTGGTGGGCCGCCGGGCAGACCCCGCAGACGTGGGCCGTGATCCGCGGCATCTCCTCGGCGGCGCGCCCGAGGCAGAAGCGCTCGAAGCCACGGAGCTCCGGGATCACCACCCGGGCGTCGGCCACCGCGCCGGCGTCGTCGAGCTCGATCTCGATGCGCGCGTGCCCTTCGAGCCGCGTCACCGGGTCGAGGACGATCCGCTGCGTCATGGCGCCTCCTCCTCGTCGTCGTCGCTCCGGAGCGCCTCGGGGAGGGCGGCGGCGGCGAGGGCGTAGGGGTAGAAGGTCCCCGCCACGTCGGCCAGCCCGGACGCCAGCGAGGCGCTCTCGATCCCCCCCGCGGCGAGCAGCGCGCCGAGCGCGCCCATCATCGCGGCGCCCGGCTCGGGGGCACCCTCCGGCGCCCCGCCGCAGCCGCGGCAGGGCATGTTCACCGCGATGCAGGAGCCGCCGCAGCCCTGGCGCGTGGCCGGGCCGTGGCAGAGGTGCCCCTGGTCGAGGAAGCACCGCGCCGGATCGGGCGCGTGCGTGGCGAGCCGGCGCAGCTCCGAGAGCGCCGGGCGCTCCGGGCGGCTCGAGCGGCGCGGGCAGGTCTCGCAGAGCGCGCGCGGCGGCGCGAGGACGGCGGCGGCGGCGACGTCGTCGGCGAGCAGCCGGTCGATCGCCGCCCGGAGCACCTCCGGCGGCGGCGGGCAGCCCGGGATGACCGCGTCCACCGGGACCACCTCCGAGACCGGCAGGGCCACCGGCA
>JAJXVM010000001.1 GCA_021782135.1 Myxococcales bacterium
GGCATCGGCTGGCTCTGCGTGCACCACGACGTCGGCGATCCCGGCCGTGATCCGGATGGCGTGCTCGCAGGCGTGAGCGATCTCGTGAGCGGCTTCGATGCTGAGCTCGCGCCGGACCTGGATGATCACGTCCGCGAAGGCGTGCGGTCCTGATCGCCGCACCCGGACCTGGATCACCGAGATGACCCCTGCCACCGCGGCCGAGCGGGTGATCGACTCGACGAGCCCCGCCGGCGCGGTGTCGAGGAGGTCGTCCACCGACTTCTTGCCGAGCCGGAGGCCCACCACCAGCGAGACGGCGGCCACCCCCAGCGCGGCCAGGGCGTCGGCCCGGACGAGCCAGGGCAGCCCGCAGCGCCTCCCCAACCAGACCAGCGCCAGCCCGGCGATCACCACGCTCGAGGACCAGACGTCGGTGGAGAAGTGCAGCGCGTCGGCCTCGAGGGCCTGGCTGTTGTGCTTGCGCGCCGCGCGCGCGAGGGCCCGCGAGCGGGAGACGTCCACCGCGATCGAGGCGGCCAGGATCGCGAAGGCCCACGGGGTGGGCGCCACGTGAGCCTCCTCGAACAAGAGCCGCTTCGCCGCCTCGTACGCGATCCAGGCGCAGGTGGCGAGGAGAAGGCCGGTTTCGAACAGCGCCGAGAAGTTCTCGATCTTGCCGTGCCCGTACGGATGCCGGCGATCCGCCGGGCGAGCCGAGGCGCGCACGGCCCAGAGCGTCATCGCCGCCGCCAGGAGGTCGAGACTGGAGTGCGCCGCCTCGGAGAGCACGCCGATCGAGTCGGTCGCGAGCCCCACCGCGATCTTGAGCCCGGTGAGCAGGACCGCGGCCAGCAGCGAGGCGGAGGCCACTCTGCGCTTCTCCGCCTCGGAGGCCGACGCCGGCTCTTCCGTGAGACATCGTGAAAGAGAATTGTGTCTGCGCTTGACCATCGAGTTTAGACCGCTTAACTTGCCGCTCGCGCATGGTCAAGAACCATTCCAGTCGCCCGCGGTCGAGCTCCGTCGATCGCTACCTGCACGCCGTCCTGGTGCTCACCGCGAGCGGCGGGCAGGCCGACACCGGTGACGTGGCCGCCCGGGTGGGAGTCTCGGCGGCGGGGGCGAGCCAGATGCTCCGGAAGCTGGCCGACGCGGGCCTGGTGCGGCTGGAGCCCTACCAGGGCGCGGAGCTGAGCGCGGAAGGCATGCACCGGGCCTTGCGCGTGGTCCGCCGCCACCGCTTGCTGGAGCTCTTCCTGCAGCAGATCCTGGGTTTCGACCTCGCCGAGCTGCACGCGCGCGCCATGGCGCTCGAACCGGCCATCGACGACGTGTTCGAGGAGAAGCTCGACTCCATGCTGGGACGCCCGCGGATCGATCCCCATGGTCAGCCCATCCCCTCCCGCAACGCCACCTGGCCCAAGCTCTCCGACTCGGCGCTGCTGGAGCTGCCGCCGGGCGCCAGCGGGATCGTCACCCGCGTCACCACGGAGGACAGCGACGCGATCGAGTACCTCCACGGTCTCGGCGTTCGGCCCGGTGCCGCGCTGGCGCTCGAGCACGTGGCGCCCTTCGACGGGCCCCTGACGATCCGGCTGGAGGGCCGGCCCGTGCACCTGGGGCGGGTCCTCGCCCAGGCCATCCACGTCGCCGAGGCGCCCACCTCGAAGCGAGATGGCCCGCGGGCCCGGCTGGTGAAGGCCCGCTGACGCCCCCGCCCCCCGACCCCTCACGAGCGATGGAACCTCCCACCCACCCAGAACGCCCGCTGGCCGGCCCTCCCTCGGGCGACAGGCGCGTTCGGATCGAGCCCGGCTCGATCCCGCCCTGACGCCTCGAGGATCCCCGGCCGCGGGGAACCAGGAGACGTCATGGCAGAGAGCAACCCCCTTGCGGCGAGGGGCGCCGGCGAGCTCGCCGGGCCGCGTCGCGCCTTCAAGACCAGGCACCCCTGGCTCGGCCGCTTGGTGCACTTCCTGGTGGTCTTCGGGCCGGGGCTCATCGTCATGGAGGCCGACAACGACGCCGGCGCCGTGTCGACGTACGTCCAGGCGGGAGCGCAGTACGACACGTTGGCCTACCGCGTCGCCGACATGGCCGGCGCGTTCGGCAGGTGACGCGGTGTCGCCGTGACGAGATCCGTCGTGGGCGCCGCGCGTCCGGCGCCCGGCAAGCCCTCCATCCACTGCGCGCTGCTCTCGGCCGCGATCGTGGTCTCCCCCGCGCTGGCGCTCCCGGCCGAGGCAGCGCAGGCCGACCTCACCGCCACGGCCAGCGGCGGCTCGCGGGGCGCGCTCCTCGCGCCATCGCCGCCCTCGCCACCGGAGAAGGCGGAAGCAGCCCCCGTCGCGTTCGCGGCGCCCGCGCCGTCCGCGCCACCACCCGCGCCCCTGTCGGCCCTCCCGGGCGGCGTGCTCGAAGCCTCCCGGTGGAGCGCCGGCTTCCAGTCGACCTACGTGTATCAGTACAAGCCGGCCTTCAGCGCCGCGTATACCGGGCCGAACAGCCTCCTCACGACGGCCGAGTCCGGATACACCCTCACCGCCACGCTCTTCCTGGGCGTCAGCCCCTGGGCCGGCGGTGAGGTCTTCTTCAACCCGGAGGTCATCCAGAGCCAGGAACTGTCTCACCTCACGGGGCTCGGCGGGCTCACCAACGGTGAGAACCAGAAGACGGGCGGGGCGTTGCCGAATCTCTACCGGGCCCGGCTCTTCCTGCGCCAGACCATCCCGCTCGGCGGCGAGCGCTCCCTGGCGGAAGCCGGCCCGAACCAGTTCGGCGGCGAGGTCGACTCCCGCCGGCTGGTGATCACGGCCGGGAACTTCGCGGTCACGGACGTGTTCTACGGCAACACCTTCGCCCACGATCCCCGCACCCAGTTTCTCAACTGGTCGCTCATGACCTACGGCGCCTCGGATTTCGCCGCCGACTCGCGCGGCTACACCTGGGGCTTCGCGCTCGAGTGCGACCTCGACCAGTGGGCGCTGCGCGCGGGACGCTTCGCGCAGCCGAAGCAGTCGAACGGGCTCGCTCTCGACTATGACCTCTTGAGCCACTACGGCGACAGCGTCGAGGTCGAGCGCGGCCACGTCCTCTGGGGGCGGGGCGGCAAGGTGGGGCTCGCCGGGTGGCGAAACCACGCCCGGATGGGCGGCTTCCGGGACGCCCTCGCGTACGCGCGCGCGAACGGCGGCACGCCGGACGTCGCCAACGTGCGGCGGGATCAGACGAAGTACGGCTTCGGCGTGAACCTCGAGCAGGAGGTCTCAAAGGACGTGGGACTCTTCGCCCGGTACAGCTACAACGACGGCCAGACCGAAGCCTACGCCTTCACGGAAATCGAGCGGTCGCTCATCGCTGGTCTGAGCGTCAAGGGGCGGACCTGGGGCCGCGCCGAGGACACCCTCGGCGTGGCTTACGTCCAGAACGGCCTCTCCCGGGCGCACCAGGACTATCTCGCGGCGGGCGGCCTCGGCTTCTTCATCGGCGACGGGCGGATCGACTATCGGCCGGAGCGGATCGTGGAAGCGTACTACAGCTTCAACGCCTTTCGCGGCCTGTGGTTCAGCGTCGACGGTCAGCACATCGCGAACCCGGCGTACAACGCGAGCCGCGGCCCCGTGAACGTCTTCGGCTGCCGCTTCCACCTGGAGCACTGACGAGATTGGAGTCGCCAGGGAGCTCCGCCCCGGGCCTCGCGTTTGCTCCCGAGTTGTCACTCCGCCGCGATAGATGGCTCCTGGCCGACCCGGTACAAGCGCGGCCATGGAAAAGCTGCCTCGTGTGGTCGTGGTCGGTGCCGGCTTCGCCGGCCTGGCCTGCGCGCGCGCGCTGAAGCGGGCTCCCGTCCAGGTCACGGTGATCGATCGGCGCAACCACCACCTGTTCCAGCCGCTCCTGTACCAGGTCGCGACGGGGGGCCTGAACCCCGCCGACATCGCGGCGCCGACGCGCAGCATCCTGCGCCGGCAGAGGAACGCCGAGGTGTTGCTCGCCGACGCGCGCGCGGTCGACGTTGCGGCGCGCCAGCTGCGACTCGACGACGGCTCGCAGGTCGCCTACGACCACCTGGTGATCGCCACCGGCGCGACCCACGCGTACTTCGGACATCCGGAGTGGGCCGCGGTCGCGCCCGGGCTGAAGACGGTCGAGGACGCGCTCGAGATCCGGCGCCGCATCCTGGTCGCCTTCGAGCGGGCCGAGCGCGAGTTGGATCCGCGGCGACAGCGCGACTGGCTCACGTTCGTGGTGGTGGGGGGCGGTCCGACCGGGGTGGAGCTGGCCGGGGCGGTGGCGGAGATCGCCCGCCACACGCTCGCGAGCGAGTTCCGCCGCATCGATCCGGACCGGGCCCGCGTCATCCTGCTCCAGGCCGGCGAGCGCGTCCTGCCCTCGTACTCTTCCGTCCTGTCGCGCTCCGCCCTGCGGCAGCTCGAGCGGCTGGGCGTCTACGTCCACACGGGCGTGCGCGTCACCGCCATCGACGAGGAGGGCGTGAGCATCGGGCGCGAGCGCGTGCAGGCGCGCACCGTGCTCTGGGCGGCCGGAGTCGCCGCCTCGCCGCTCGCCGCCACGCTCGGAGCGCCGCTCGACGGCGCCGGCCGCGTGCTCGTCACGCCGGCGCTGACCATCCCGGGCCACGAGGAGGTCTTCGTGATCGGCGACGTGGCGGCCGTGTCCCGGGAGGACGGCACGGTGGTCCCCGGCGTCGCGCCCGCGGCCGTGCAGGCGGGGCGCCACGCCGCCCGCACCATCGTCCGTGGGCTGCGCGGCCAGCCGGCGCTCGCCTTCCGCTACCTCGACAAGGGCAGCATGGCGACCATCGGCCGCGCCGCGGCGGTGGCGGAGCACCGCGGCTGGCGCTTCTCCGGCCCGGTCGCGTGGCTGGCGTGGCTGCTGGTCCACGTGCTGTTCCTGGTCAGCTACCGCAGCCGGTTCGCCGTGCTGGCCCAGTGGGCCTACCACTACGCGACCTACGATCGCGCGGCCCGCCTCATCACCGCCACGGCGGCTTCTCCCACCGGGGGCGCCGTCGCGCCCAGCTCGCCGCCGATCGGGCTGCCGCAGAGCCCGTAGGCTCTCACGATGGAGGGCCGGGCGGCCCGCTGGCGGTGCTCAACGCCGGGTGCTCGACCTTGCCCGGCGCGGTGCGCGTGCTCGATCCCCAGGGGGGCTCGGTCGTCTCGGAGCGCTGGCTCCCCTCGAGTCGCAAGGATCTTGCTAGGCCCGAAGGAACTTTCGGTTGCGCCGCGCCCGTCCCCCCAAGACCGCGCGGCGGTGGCGGCGGATGCGCGGTGGCGCGGAACTTGCCTTGGCGCGGGGCATGTACTTCACGGCCCGCGCCCGAACGCTTCGGATCCCGCTCCTCCGCGCCGCCCTCGCCGCGGCTGGCAGCGCGGCGGCCGAGCCCCCGGCCCAGGACCTCTCGAACTACTGGACCGCGGTCGCCCTGCTCGAGGAAGCGACGGCGAAGGAGCTGCGGCGATGAAGATCACTCTCGCGATCCTGGGGCTCGCCGTCGCGGCGCTCCTCGGCTGTCGGGCGGGTGGGGCCGAGCCCGGCAGCCCACCGGACGGGGAGCGCTGGATCGCCGCCGCCGCATTCCAGCGCGGCGATGCCCGCGTCGAGGAGGCCCGGAGCCGCGACCTGCCGCGGGCCATCGTCACTGGAGGCCGGATCGCCTTCGACGACACGCGGCTGGCGCACGTGTTCTCGCCGGTCACCGGCCGGGTGAGCCGGCTGCTCGCCCAGCCTGGGCAGGTGGTGCCGAAGGGAGCCCCGCTCGCCACCATCGCCTCTCCCGACGTGGGGAGCGCCTTCTCGGACGAGGTGAAGGCGCGGGCCGACCTCGAGGCGGCGGAGCACGATTACCAGCGGCAGAAGCAGCTCTTCGCCGAGCAGGCCGCCTCCAGCCGGGACTTCGAGACGGCCGAGGACACTTGGCGCAAGGCCCAGGCCGAGGAGCAGCGCGCCCTGCAGCGGCTGCGGCTGCTCAGCAATGGCAAGATCGACGCGGTCACCCAGGAGTACACGCTGCCGAGCCCCATCGCCGGGCGGGTGGTGGCGCGCAACGTGAACCCGGGCGTGGAGGTGCAGGGGCAGTACGCCGGCGGGACGGCGGCGGAGCTGTTCACCGTAGGTGACACGGACGTGGTGTGGCTCTACGCCGACGTGGCGGAGGCCGATCTGCCGGGGCTCGCGCCGGGGGAGGCGGTGTCGCTGCGCGTCCTCGCCTACCCCGAGCGCGCCTTCGCGGGCAACGTCGAGTGGATCAGCCCGACGCTCGACCCGGCGCTGCGGACCGGCCGCGTCCGCTGCGCCATCCACAACCCCGAGGGACTGCTGAAGCCGGAGATGTTCGCGACGGTCTCGATCGAGCGCCCGGCCGCCCACGGGCTCGCCATCCCGCGCGCCGCGGTGGTGCGGATCGAGGATCAGTCCTTCGTCTACGTGGCTGCCGGCACCCGCGCGGACGGGCGTGAGGTGTTCCGGCGCCGCCGCGTGCAGCTCCCCGAGCGCGCCGGCCCGCCACAGCGGCGCCCCGGGGCCGAGGCCTTCCTCCCGGTCGAGCTCCCCGGCGCCGAGCTGGTGCGGGTGCTCGACGGGCTCCTCCCCGGCGAGCGGGTGCTGGTCGAGGAGCGGCGCCCAGGTCAGCGCGATCCGGACGAGGTCGTCCTCACGAAGGAGCAGCTCGCCAAGATCGCCTCGGCACCGGCCGAGCCGCGCCCGGTGCCGGCGGCGGTGACCGTCGGCGGGCGGCTCACCTTCGACGACCTCCTCGTCTCCCACGTCTTCTCGCCGGTGAACGGCCGGCTGTCGCGCCTCCTGGCCGCTCCCGGCGACCACGTGAAGAAGGGGGCGCCCCTGGCGGTGATCCTGTCCCCCGACGTAGGGAGCGCCTTCTCGGACGAGCTGAAGGCCCGGGCCGACCTCACCGCCGCCGAGCACGAGCGGAAGCGGCAACGGGAGATGTTCGCGGTCCACGCCAGCGCGGCGCGCGACCTCGAGGCCGCCGAGGACAACTACGATCGCGCCCTGGCGGAGTACCAGCGTACCGAGCTCAAGACCCGGCTCCTGCGCCAGAACGGCTCGGGGGCGGTGAGCCAGGAGTACGTGTTGCGCAGCCCCATCGAGGGCGACGTGGTGGCGCGGTCGGCCAACCCCGGGCTGGAGGTGCAGGGGCAGTACTCGGGCGCGAGCAACGCGCCGGAGCTCTTCACCGTCGGGCGCGCCGGCCAGGTCTGGATGCTCGGGGACCTCTACGAGGTGGACCTGCCCTACGTCCAGCCGGGCGCCGAGGTGGAGTTCCGGTCGCCGGTCTTCCCGGACCGGGTGTTCCGGGGCAAGGTGGACTGGATCTCGGACGCGCTCGACCCGGTGCAGCGCACCGCCAAGGTGCGCTGCGTGCTCGCGAACGCGGACGGCCTGCTGCGTCCGGAGACGTACGGGGTGGCCTCCATCTCGGCGCCGGCGCGGCGCGTCCTCACCGTGCCCCGCGAGGCGCTGCTGCGCTCCGGCGACGACACCGTGGTCTTCGTGGAGAGCTCGCGCGGCAAGGACGGGTCGCGGGCGTTCCGCCGCAGGCGCGTGATCGCGGACGAGCAGCTGTCGGGCGATCTCGTCCCGGTGCTCGCCGGCCTCTCGCCCGGCGATCGGGTGGTGGCGCGCGGCTCGATCTTCCTCTTCGGCTCCTTCTAGCGAGACGTTCCAACATGATCCGCAGACTCGTCGACGTCGCCCTCCGCAACCGCATCCTGGTGGCGGTCCTCGCCCTGGTGCTGGTCGTCGCCGGGCTGCTGGCGTTCAAGCGCCTGCCGATCGAGGCCTACCCGAACCCGGTGCCGCCGCTCGTGGAGGTGATCTCGCAGCCGCCCGGCTGGAGCGCCGAGGAGACCGAGCGCTACGTCACCGTCCCGCTCGAGATCGCGCTCTCGGGCATGAACGGGCTCGACCACATCCGCTCGCAGTCGCTCTTCGGCCTCGCGGACGTGAAGTGCTACTTCAAGTGGGGTACCGACTACTGGGCGGCGCGCCAGGAGGTGATCAACCGGCTGCAGTTCGTCCAGCTGCCGCCGGGGGTGACGGCCCAGCTCTCTCCCTGGAACGCCATCGGCGAGGTCTTCCGCTACAACCTGCGCGGGAAGGGGTACTCGCTCGAGGATCTCAAGACCGCCGAGGACTGGATCCTGGAGCGGCAGTGGAAGCAGGTGCCCGGGGTCATCGACGTGACCAGCTTCGGCGGCCTCAGCAAGGAGTACCACGTCGAGGTCGATCCCTACCTGCTGCGCGCCCGCGGCGTGACCCTGACGCAGCTCACGGCGGCGCTCGCCAACGGCAACCAGAACGTCGGCGGGCAGCGGGTGACCGTCGGCGAGCAGAGCTACACGGTCCGCGGCATCGGCCTCATCGGCTCGCTCGAGGACATCGAGCAGATCGTGATCCTGGAGCAGAAGGGGGTGCCGGTCCGGGTGAAGGACGTGGCCCGGGTGTCGATCGGCAACGCACCCCGGCTCGGGATGGTGGGGCGCGACGGCGAGGACGACGTGGTCCAGGGCACCATCCTCATGAAGTACGGCGGCGAGACCGCCTCGACGCTGCAGGGCATCTACGAGCGGCTCGATTCCATCCGCGAGAACCACCTGCTCCCGCCGGGCATGGAGCTCGACCCGTTCTACGACCGGGCCGAGCTCGTGAAGGTGACGACGCACACCGTGCTCGAGAACCTGCTCCTCGGCATGGGGCTCGTCACCCTGGTGCTCCTGCTGTTCCTCGGCAACTTGCGCGCCGCGCTCATCACCGCGGTGAACATCCCGCTGGCGCTGCTGGTGGCCTTCATCGGAATGGTGCTCACCGGCACGCCGGCGAACCTCATCTCCCTCGGCGCGGTGGACTTCGGGATCGTCGTCGATTCGACGGTCATCATGATGGAGAACATCTTTCGCCATCTCGGGGAGCCCGGCGCGCGTCGGGTGCCGGAGCGGATCCGGGACGCGGTCGCGGAGGTGGGGCGACCCATGGCCTTCTCCACCGCCATCATCGGCGTGGCCTTCCTGCCGCTGTTCACGCTCACCGGCGTCTCGGGCGTGATCTTCGCGCCCATGTCGCACACCTACGCGCTCGCCATCGGCGGCGCCATCCTGCTCGCGCTCACGCTGACGCCGGTGCTGGCCTCGCGCTTCTTCCGCCTGCCGGAGCACGACGAGGCGCCGACGCGCGGCGGGCTCGCTCTCTTCCTGCAGTCGCACATCGACGCCGACGAGGAGGAACGAAATCCGGCGATGCGATTCCTCCACCGGATTTACGCTCCGTTCTTCGACGGGGCGCTGCGGCGGCCGAAGCTCGCGCTCCTGCTCTGCCTCGTCCCCGTCCTCGCCTGCGTCGCCCTGTATCCGCTCCTGGGCAAGGAGTTCATGCCCAAGCTCGAGGAGGGGAACTTCTGGATCCGGGTGACGCTCCCGACCTCGATCTCGCTGGAGGAGTCGTCGAAGCACGTCGGGCGCATCCGGCAGATCCTGCGCGGCCACCCCGAGGTGCTCACCGTCACCTCCCAGCTCGGGCGGCCGGACGACGGGACCGACGTCACCGGCTTCCACAACGTCGAGTTCTTCGCCCCGCTCGAGCCGTTCGACCAGTGGCCGCGCGGCCTCACCAAGGAGAAGCTGACCGCCCAGCTCCAGAGGGAGATCCAGGCCGAGCTCCCCGGCGCGGTCCTCAACTTCTCGCAGTACCTCTCCGACAACGTCGAGGAGGCGCTCTCGGGGGTGAAGGGCGAGAACAGCGTCAAGGTGAGCGGGCCCGACATCCGACGCAACGACCAGGTCGCCGACGAGCTCGTCGCGACCATGTCCAGGGTGAAGGGCGTGGACGACCTCGGGCTCTTCCGCTCCATGGGGCAGCCGAGCATCAAGATCGTCCCGGACCGCACCCAGTGCCAGCGCTATGGGCTCAACACCGGCGACGTGGAGGCGGTGGTGCAGGCGGCCATTGGCGGGCAGGCGGTCACGCAGGTGTACGAGGGCGAGAAGAGCTTCGCCCTCACGGTTCGCTGGCTGCCGCAGTACCGCAGCACCGCCCGCGACATGCGGAACATCCTGGTCTCCAGCCCCGACGGCAGTCAGATCCCGCTCGGTCAGCTCGCGCGCATCACCAGCGAGGACAGCCCGAGCGTGGTCTACCGCGAGGACGGCCGCCGGCTCACTCCGGTGAAGTTCTCGGTGCGGGGCCGGGACCTTGCCTCGACCATCGCCGAGGCGCAGCGGCGGATCGCGGCCGCGGTGCACCTCCCGGAGGAGACCCACCTCGCCTGGTCGGGGCAGATCAACGAGCTCGAGGAGGCGGAGGGGCGCCTGGTGCTGATCCTGCCCATCACGCTCCTCCTGATCGGGTTCCTGGTCTACACCGCCGTCCGGAGCTGGGTGGCGACGCTCATCGTGCTGGTGCAGATCCCGGTCGCCTGCACCGGGGGAATCCTGGCGCTGCTGGCCGCGGGCGAGAACCTGTCGGTCTCCGCCGCCATGGGCTTCATCTCCATCTTCGGCATCGCGGTGCAGGACGCCTTGCTGATGGTCACGTACTTCCAGCAGCGCTTCGCGGCCGGGCGGCCGGTCGAGGAGGCGGCCCGCGAGGCCTCCCAGAAGCGCTTCCGACCGGTCCTCATGACCACGCTGGTCGCGACGCTGGGCCTCCTGCCGGCGGCGCTGTCGCACGGGATCGGCGCGCAGACCCAAAAGCCGCTCGCGATCGTGGTGATCGGCGGGTCGCTCATGTTGGCGATGCTCACCCGGATCCTCCAGCCGCCCCTGCTGGTGATGGCGTGGCGCTGGCTCGGCGTGCGGCGCCCGGCCGCGCGCTAACCTCTCACGGCGCGCGGCGCCCCGCGTCGGGCTCGCGCGGCACGCCACCGGAGGCGGCCGCGATCTCGCGGTCGAGCCGGCCGACCAGGTCGCGCGAGTAGGGGCCGAGGTGCAGGTAGAGGGCGGCGAAGGAGAGCACGATCTTGAGCGCCGCCGGGTTGTGGACGAGGCAATCGAGCAGGGCTCGCCACCACTCGCGCCGCACGCGCGGATCCCGGATCCCCATCGACCACAGCATCCCCAGGAAGGCGCGCACGTCCCGGAGGAGGTTCCGCGCGGAGGGCTGGACGGCGTGGCCCGAGCGGTCGAGCTCCCGGCCGACGCGGCGCGCCCTGGCGAAGAAGGCCTCCGGCGCGTAGATGCGCTGGAGGATCTCCCGGTAGTCCGCCAGCACCTCGCGCCGCGGCCGGAGCGTGTCGAAGTTCAGGCCCGAGGTGCACTGGTCGGCGTCGTCCGCGGAGTAGGCCTCCGCGTGGTGGAGCCGGCCCTCGGCGGCGAGGCGCCGCGTCAGCCTCGTGCCGGGCAGCGCGAACAGCAGCCCCACCATGCACACCGGGATCCCGGCCTCCTCGATGCACGCGACCATCGCCTCGGCGATGCTGCCGCGCTCGGTGTCGAAGCCGACGATGAAGCCCGCGTTGACGAAGAGCCCGGCCCGGTGGATGGCCGCCACGCTGGCGGCGACGTCCCGCCGGGCGTTCTGCTGCTTGTGAACCGCGAGCAGCGTCGCGGTGTCGGGCGTCTCGATCCCGACGAACACGGCGAAGAAGTTGGCCTGCTTGAGCAAGCGCAGCAGCTCGGGATCGCCGCCGAGATCGAGGCTCGCCTCCGTCGTGAACTCGAACGGCCGCCGGCGTTCGTCCAGCCAGGTCGCCAGCTCGCGCAGGAACGGCTTCACCGCCTTGCGGTTGCCGATGAGGTTGTCGTCGACGAAGTCGACGTGGCCCCGGTACCCGAGCGCGCGCAGGGCCTCGAGCTCGCGCAGCACCTGCGCGGGGGCCTTCGTGCGCGGCGACTGGCCGTTGAGGTCGATGACGTTGCAGAACTCGCACTGGAACGGACAGCCGCGCGAGAACTGAACGCCGACGTGCAGGTAGCGATCGAGCTTGAGCAGGTCGAAGCGGGGGACCGGCGAGCGCGTCAGGTCGGGGAAGCGCGGCGCGGCGAACAGGCCGCCCTCGGCGCCGCAGTCCCAGGCGGCCAGGAACTCCGCGATGACCTCCTCGGCCTCGCCGAGCACGCGGAAGTCGGCCTTGGCGTAGGTCTCGGGGGCGCAGGTGGCGTCCGGACCGCCCACCACCACGGGCTTGCCGCTGGCGTGCGCCCGTTCCACGAGGTGCAGCGCGTCGTTGCGCTGCGGCAGCATGCCGCCCGTCATGACGACGTCGGCCCAGGCCAGGTCGTCGTCGCTCAGCTCCTCCACGTTGCGATCCACGAGCCGGACGTCCCAGCTCGCGGGCAGGAGCGCGGCGACCGTGATGAGCCCGAGCGGCGCCGCCGAGTACCTCGCCCCGAGGAGCTCGCAGGTCGCGCGGTAGTTCCAGAACGACGATCCGGAGAACCGGGGGAACACCAAGAGCGCTTTGCACTTCGTGGGTCTGTTCATGGTGGCGGCCCGCACGGCGGTCCGCTCGGGGTCGCATGACTCTACTCTTCGTCGAGCCCCGGAGCGAGCCTCCTCGGCGGAGCCCACACCCCCCGCGATCGCCGAAACCGGCGGCCCATCCGCGAAGGCCTCGTCCGCCGCCGCCCCGCCCTCGTGAACGCGGCGCCGGCCCGGACCCTCGCGCCGCCGCGCGCGGTCCCCGGCTCGCCCGCGATGCTCGCCCGGCGATCGAGCCCTCTGCTACACTCGTCCGCATCCATCGACGCGAGCCGCAGCAAGTTCGCGCGAGAAGGGGGAGCCGATGGAGGCGGGGAGCCGCAGGGCCAGGGTCCTGGTGGTGGACGACGACGCGCCCAACGCGCGGACGTTCCGCCGGGTCTTCCGCGAGCGGTACGAGGTCCTCACGGCGCTCTCCGGGGCCGAGGCGCTGGCGCTGCTCGAGCGCGACCCCGTGGACGCGGCGGTGGTGGACTACTCGATGCCCGGGATGGACGGGCTGGCGCTCCTGCGCCAGATCGAGCGCCGCTCTCCGGCCGTGGCGCGGCTGCTCCTCACCGGGTACGGGGACCTGCCGGAGATCCTCGAGGCTCGCCGGACGGGGCTCGCCACCGTGCTCTCGAAGCCCTGGGATCGCGACGAGCTCGAGCTGGTCCTCGAGGGCGCCCTGGCCGCCGGCAGGAGGGGGCGCTGAGGTGACGGCCGCCCTGGATGCCAGAAGCGCCTGGGCCTCCGAGTGCCTGGAGCGGGAGCGGCGGGAGGGGCTCGTGGCCGCGCTCTACACCGGCCTGCTCATCCCCGCCTGGATCCCGCTCGACGCGCTGATGGAGCCCGCGCGGGCGCGGCAGTTCGCGTTCCTGCGGCTGCTCGCGGCGGGAGTCTCCGCCGCGGTCTTCCTCCGGCTGCGGGGCCCGCGGACCCTGGCCGGCGTCCGGGCCGCCAACGCGGCCAACTTCGCGCTGACCGGCCTCTGCGTCGGGCTGATGCTGCCGCAGGTCGAGCACTTCCAGGCGTACGTGGTCGGCTACTCGCTCTTCCTGTGGGGCGCGGGGGCGCTCTTCACCTGGCCGATGTGGCTGGCGGCCGGAACCGCCCTGGCCCACGTCTCGGTGCTGGCGGCGCTGCTCGCCCTCTCCGGCGGCGTCCGGCACCTCGACGACCTCCTCAGCGGCGGCTTCTACCTCGTCACCACCGCCTGCATGGTGCTCGGGTTCGTGGCGGCCCGGCGGCGGACGCTGCGGCGCGCCTTCCAGGCCTCGCTCGACCTCGCGCAGCGAAACCGGGAGCTCGAGGCCACGCTCGGGACGCTCCGGGACACCCAGGCCCGGCTGGTCGCGTCCGAGAAGCTGTCCGCCCTGGGGCGGCTGCTGGCGGGGCTCTCGCACGAGATCAACAACCCGGTGAACGTGCTGCAGAACAACCTCGAGCCGGTCCGCCAGCACGTCGCCTCGCTGCTGGACCTCGCCCGGCGCCTGGAGCGCGCCCGGCCCGGCGATCTCCCGGCGCTGCAGGCCCGCTGCCGCGAGCTCGACCTCGCCTTCGTGGGCGAGGACCTCGCCGACGCGACCGGGATCCTGCGCAGCGCCGTGGACCGGATCCGGCAGGTGCACCGCGACCTGCGGGCGTTCATCCGGGGCGACGCGCCGGAGTCGGTGGTGTCCGATCCGAACGAGGGGCTGCGGGCAACGCTCGCGCTCATCGGCCGGCGGCTCCCCGCGGGGATCCGCATCGACGCCGACCTCGGCCAGGTGCGGCCGGTGCGGATGCAGCCCGGGCAGCTCAACCAAGTCTGGCACAACCTCGTCCAGAACGCCGTGGACGCCGTCGGGGCGGGCGGCGTCATCACCGTCCGCTCGCGCGACGTCGGCGAAGAGGTCGAGGTGTCGGTCGCCGACACCGGGCCGGGCGTTCCCGCCGAGGTGCTGCCGCGGCTCTTCGAGCCGTTCTTCACCACCAAGGGAGTCGGCGCGGGCACCGGGCTCGGGCTCGCGACCTGCTACCAGATCGTCGAGCGCCACGCCGGCCACATCGCGGTCGACGGGACCTGGGCGCCGGGGGCGCGCTTCGTGGTGCGGCTCCCGGCCGCGGCGGCGCCGGTCTCACGGAGCGAACGGTTACCCGTGCCTTGACGCGCTCGCGGCCAGCCGCGACGCGCGCCGAGCCGCCAGGCGAGCTCCCGCGGGAGGCAGCCAGCCGCTGCCGTCCGCCGCGATCAGGCCTCCGGCGACCTCTCCTGCCGGGCGGCGGTGGTCTCCGCGGGCACCGGCGCGGCGGCCCTGATCTGCCGCCGCTCCTCCGGATCGTCCTCCCGGCTGGCCT
The DNA here is from genome assembly GCA_021782135.1 of Myxococcales bacterium. GTDB lineage: Bacteria > Myxococcota > Myxococcia > Myxococcales > Anaeromyxobacteraceae > Anaeromyxobacter_B. The sequence goes on from JAJXVM010000001.1 coordinate 14,758, forward strand.
GCTTGAAGTTCCGGATGCCCTTGCCGAGGGCATCTCCGAGCTGGGGAAGCTTGCTCGGTCCGAAGACCAGCATCGCGATCACCAGCACGATCAGCATCTCGCCCATTCCCATGTGCATGGGTGGGACTATACCCTGCTCGGAGGCGGAAACCCAGATGGGCCGCCCCGGGAGGCCGCCGGGGGCCCCGGCAGACGCACCGAGAAGACGGTCCCCTCGGGCGCCGAGGACTCGAACCCGACCCGGCCGCGCAGGTAGCCCTCCGCGAAGAGCTTCATGGCGTAGGTGCCGAGGCCGCGCCCGCGCTCGGCCTTGGTGCTGAACGAGCGCTGGAAGACGCGCGCCTGCACCTCCGGCGGCATGACGCCGGGGTTGTGGACGCGGAATCGGACGCCGTCGCCGTCCCGCTCGCACCAGAGCCGGACCGTCCCGCCCGCGGAGCTCGCCTCGAGCGCGTTGCGGACCATGTTCACGATGACGCGGAGCAGGAGGGAGTAGTCGGAGACGAGCTCCAGCCCCTCCTCGGCCGGGACCACCGCGAGCCGGCGCTGCCTCGCGGCCGGGTGGCCGGCGAAGATGCCCTCCACTACCTCCAGCAGCCCGGCCGCCCGGAGCGGCACGGCGTCGGGGATCAGCTCGCCGCGCTCCGCCAGCAGCAGGTTGCGGTGATCGCGGATCTCCCGCTCGACGTGGTGGGTGAGGTACTCGATCCGCTGGCTCGCGCGGAGGACGTCGCCGCCGCACTGGAGGAGCTGGGCCCACCCGCGCAGGCCGCCCACGCTGTTGAGGACGTCGTGGAAGAAGACCTGCTCCAGCACCTCGCGCCGCTTCTCGCTGGAGATGTCGCGGAACGAGACCACGGTGAAGCGCGCGTCCTCGAGCGTCACCGGGCTGGCGCGCACGTTGAACTCGAGCGCCCTCCCCGAGCCCGCCTCGCGGCGGATGAGGCACTCCGACTCGAGCGGGCGGCGCCGCTCCTGACAGCCCAGGATGGCGCCGAGCGCGCCGCAGGTGGCGCACGCCAGGGCCGCGCCGCAGCCGCCCGGGCCGTGCGAGTTCACGCACCCGAAGGCCTCGCCCGGACGGAGCCCGAGGACGTCCTCCGGCGCGCGGACGTCGGCGAGGCGGCTGTTGAAGCCGACGATCTGCCGCTCGGCGTTCAGCACCAGGAGCAGCGCGTCGGTGACCTCGAGCACCGCGGTCACCACCGGGCTCTCGCTGACGGCGCGGATCTCGCGCTCGATCCGATCGGGCGGCGCGCGTCCGGGGGCGGGCAGGGGCTGGCGGTGGTTCCGGGGGAGGCGCTCGATGGTGACGAGTTGGTCGGTCATCTTCGACTCACGGGGGGCCCATTCATCCCACATCCCGGCCTCCGGCGCGAGCCTGTCCGAACCCGGCGAGCGCGCGGCGCCGCCGCTCGCGCGCACGGGCGCCAGCCACGCGCGAGGGGCGCGAATCGGAACCGGCGATTCCGGCTCGAACGAGATCATGGGACCTCTCGTCACCCTCGGCTGGCTCGCCCTCCTCGCCGCGACCCCCGGCCCGGCGTCGCCGCGCTCCTACGCGCCGGAAGACGTTCCCGCCGCGCTCGCGGGCGCCGTGCAGCGGGCCGACCGCGCCGCCGCGGAGCTCCAGCGGACGCTCTCCGCCCGCCTCGGGGAGGCCATGAAGGCCGGCGGGCCCGCGAACGCCATCCACGCCTGCCGGGACGACGCGGCGAGGCTCACCGCGGAGGCCGGGCGCCGGTCCGGCGCGGCGATGGGCCGCACCAGCGACCGGTTGCGCAACCCCGGCAACGCCCCGCCCCCCTGGGCCGCGGCCTGGGTCGCGGCGGCGGCGGGCAGGCGCGCCGCGGAGGCGCGCCCGGCGGTCTTCGACCTGGGCGACCGCGTGGGGGTCCTCCGTCCCATCCCCGTGGCCGCGCCCTGCACGCGCTGCCACGGCTCCGCCGCCGACGTCTCGCCGGAGGTCCGCTCCCTCCTGCGGCGCTCCTACCCCGGCGACCGCGCCCTGGGATACGCGGTGGGCGACCACCGCGGCTTCGTCTGGGTGGTGGTCCCGAAGTAGCCGGGTCGAGCCGGCCCGGACCTCCGGCTACGCCCGCCAGGCGTCGTAGGCCGACGCGGTCCGCACGCAGCCGACGGTGCAGCCCGGGTTGCACGGCTTGGCGGTGTGGAACTGCTCCCGGAGGTCGGCGAGCGAGTAGCTCAGCAGATCGCGCTCGAAGAGCGCCCTCGCCTGGCTGCACCAGCGCACCTTCCCGAGCTCGTCCACGTACAGGTAGCGGGCCCCGGCCCGGCAGCGGAAGGGCGCCCGTCCGTCCCGGATCAGCCGGTCGCGGTAGTCCCGCGCCTCGCGCCCGGCGCGCCCGAGGAGCCGCTGGACCTCGCGGTAGACGCCGAGCTCCTCCGGCGAGAGCTTCAGCCGCCCGGCGCCGTCGTGCAGCAGGATGACCCGGGGCGTGAGGCCGTGCTCGCGGGCGAAGCGCACCACCTGCAGGGCCTCGCCCGGCGGGGCGCTGCCGACGACCCCGCTCACCACCACCTGGAACCGGCCCCGGCGGGAGAGCTCGACGAGCTTGTCGCGCAGGGGCTCGAGCACCTTCACGGTGGTGGCGCTGGGGCGGACGCCGTCCACGCTGATCTGCAGGTCGGTGAGGCCGGCCGCGTTCAGCGCCTCGATGAGCTCCGGGGTGAGCCGGTAGCCGTTGGTGATGAGCTGCCGCCTGCGGAACCCCAGCTCGCGCATGCGGGCCACGATCTCGACGAGCTGCGGGTGGAGGGTCGGCTCTCCGCCGGTGAGGCACACCACCCAGGTCCGGAGCTGGCGCAGCTTGCGCAGGCGGGCTTCGAGCGCGGCGAGCGGGACCGGAGGCGAGTCGCGGTCGTACTCGTTGCAGTACCCGCAGCTCAGGTTGCAGCGGCGGGTCACGACCAGCTGCGCCAGGAAGGGGCCGTGCGCGAGCCACTGCGTGAGCGTGAGGCGGGGCTCCGGAGCGGCCGCGGATCGCTCGGGAGGCTCGGTGGGGAGAGCTGGCCAGGTCACGAGGCACCTCCGGTGCGCGGGGATCTTCCGAGCGACGCGCGCGCGAGCACCAGCCCGCCCCAGGCCGTCTCCGGGATCACCTGCATCATGTGGTACAGGACGCCGAGCGCGAGCCCGCGCTCCGGGCTCACGCCCACCGCCACCGCGGCCGCGGCCGCGCCCGCCTCGAAGAGCCCCAGCTGGCCCGGGGTGACGGGGACCGCGTTCGCCAGGTTCACGAAGAGGAGCACCAGCGTCGCGCCGGTCCAGGTGGCCGGCAGCCCGAGCGCGACCATCAGCAGCACGATCTGCGCCGCGTCGAGCGCCCAGACCACGAGGGTCTGGGCGAAGGCCAGCGCCGCGGCGCGGCGGTCGCGCAGGAGCGCGACCCCTTCGGCGAGCCGGCCGAGGAGGCCCCGCCGCGCGTCCCCGGTGATCGCGAGCCACAGCGCCAGCCCGAGCCCGAGGAAGGCGCCGGACGCGACCAGGGCGAGCACGGCCCGGGTTCGCCCCGGCAGTTGCAGCACGAAGGGGAGGGGAAGCGAGAGCAGCACGAGCGCGCAGGTGTTGAGGATCTCCTCGAGCAGCACGGCGCCGACGCCGGCGGTGACCGGCACCCCGTGCCGGCGGACCAGGAGCACCCGGAGCGCCTGGCCGCCCCGCGCCGGCAGGACGTTGTTGGCCGCGCAGCCCGCCAGGTCGTAGTCGTAGAGGGTGCGCACGCCGATGCGGCGGCTCGGCGCGAGCAGGAGCGCGAAGCGCCACGCCTTGAGCGGATGGAGGATGACCATGTGCCCGGCGGCGCACAGGAGCACCAGCCGGTAGTCGGCGCCCGCGAGCGCGCGGACGAGCGCCGGCGCGTCCAGGTGCGAGCGGAAGAGCCAGCCGAGGGCGGCGAGGACGGCGAGCGAGAGCGTCCAGCGGCCCGCCCGGCGCCAGGCGGAGGGCGGCGTCACCTCGACGCTCGCGGCGGCGGCGCCGCTCACGCGGCCCACCCCGCGTCCGGCCCGGGCCGCTGCGGGCACGCCTTCCGCATGTCCGCCTTAAATCAGGCGGGCGCGGCGCGCTCCACCCGGCACGAGGGGCCCTACCCTCCGGGGCACCCCTGGGCGGGATCCGCGGCGCTTCAGTCCCTCCGGCTCCCGAAGAGCCGCAGCAGCGCCAGGAAGAGGTTCACGAAGTCGAGGTAGAGCGCCAGCGCGCCGTTCACCGGCAGGGCCGCGCTCCCGCCGCCGGCGCGAGCCAGGGCGCGGAGCTTCTGCGTGTCGTAGGCGGCGAGCCCGGTGAAGACCACCACCGCCGCGCACGAGATCACGAACGACAGCCCGTCGGAGCGCAGGAACACGTTCACCACGCCGGCGATGACGATCCCGAGGAGTCCCATGAACAGGAAGCTGCTCCAGCTCGACAGGTCCCGCCGCGTGACCGTCGCGAAGACGCTCATGGCGCCGAAGGTGCCGGCGGTGGTCGCGAACGCCAGCGCGACCGAGCTGCCGGTGTAGGCCAGCAGCACCACGGCCAGGGTGACGCCGTTCAGGGCGGAGTAGGCGAGGAAGAGCGCCCCGGCCGCGGCGGCCGAGAGCCGGTGCACGGCGGCGGAGAGGGCCACCACCAGGCCGAGCTCGACCAGCACCAGGCCGAAGAAGACGAAGCGGTTGCCGAAGACGAACCGGATGGCGGCCTCGGAGCCGGCGACCGCGAACGCCACCAGCGCGGTGACGCCCAGGCCGAGGGTCATCCAGCGGTAGACCGAGGCCATGAAGCGGCGCTCGACGTCGGAGGCGCCGCGCGCGAGGACCTGATCGCGAGCCGGGAAGCGGGCAGAGTCGAAGGGCATGCCGGCAGCCTATCACGGCTGCCGGCGCGCGAGCCCGGCGCCGCCCGGGCTCAGGCCGGCGCCGGGCCGGGCGGTGCGCGGCGGCTACGCTCCCCGGTCCCCCTGCTCCGCGACGGCGGCCTCGATCCGCTCGCGAAGGACCACCGCGCCATTGTGCTGCTCGTCGCGGGCCCCGTACACGAGCGTGACGGTGCCGCTCCCGGCGCGCCCGCCGAGCTCCCGCAGGAGGGCGCAAGCCGGCGCGGCGCGCAGCTCGGCGTGGTACCGCCGCGCGAACTCGCGGAAGCGGGCCGGATCGTGGCCGAACCAGGTCCGGAGGGCGGGGCTCGGCGCGAGCTCCTTCGCCCAGAGGTCGAGCCGGAGCCCCTCCTTCCGCACCCCCCGCGGCCAGAGCCGGTCCACCAGGACCCGGTAGCCGTCGCCGCGGGCCGGTGGCTCGTACGCGCGCTTGATGCGGACCATGGGTCCTCCTCGGGCCGCCGCGGAGCGGGACCGGACGAACGCCAGCCTACCTCGAAGACGGCGCCATCGACGCGCGCGCGGGCTCAGGCGCCCTTCAGGGCGCGCACCACCTCCGCCGTGCTCCGGACCCGGCCGATCCGGGGGAAGATGCGGGAGACGGTGTGCTCGTGCTCCGGCGCGGAGCGCGCCGACAGGGCGTCCTCGACGAAGACCTGGTCGTAGCCGCGCTCGTAGGCGTCGCGCGCGGTGCTCTCCACGCCGATGTTGGTGGAGATCCCGCAGAGCAGCAGGGTGCGCACGCCGCGGCGCCGCAGCTGCAGGTCGAGCTCCGTGCCGTAGAACGCGCCCCACTGCCGCTTGGTGATCAGCAGATCCGGGTCGTGCCCGGCGAGCTCGGGGACGAGCGTGGCCCAGTCCGGGGCGGTCGCGGCGCCGGTCCGCGGCGCCCCGGGGTCGAGCGCGGGGCGGAGGGCGTCGCCGCCGTCCGGGCTGGGGGTGACCCGCACCAGCGCCACCACGCCGCCCGCGGCGCGCACGGCCTCGGCGAGCCGGGCCGCGTTCGCCACCACCGCCCCCGCGGCGTGCGGCGCGGCGGGCTGCGACACGATGCCGTGCTGCAGGTCGATGATCACGAGCGCGCACGCGCGCGGGTCGAGGGTCAGCTCCATGCGCCGTAGGATGCGGCGGGAGTCGGCGGGCCACAAGGCGGAAACGCCGCGCCGCGGAGACCGCTACCTCGCGGGAGGGGGCGGCGGGGTGGCCGGGGGCGGCGGCGGCACCTCCTTGGGCGCGGCGCCGGGAGGCCTGGCGGGCGGTGGCTGCTCCTCGGCTCCCGGCGCGGGCTCCTGCTCCCCGGACGGCGGCGGAACCCGCGGCCCCCGCAGCCGCGCCGACAGCACGCGGCCGGAGTAGCCGTCGAGGACCACCTGCGCATGGTCCCGGCCGCCGGCCCCGGCGAGGTGCACGTGCCAGCGCCCGTACCGGTCGAGCTGCATGTGGCGCGTCTCGTCCACGGTCAGCCCGCGGGAGCGCGCGAACCAGGTGGCGGCGTTGACCGCCTCCTGCGGCGTGAGCAGGCGCGGGTGCGGGTGCGCCACCACCATGCAGCCGCTCGCCAGCAGCAACGCAACCGCCGCGAGCGCGAGCCGCTTTCGAAATCCGCAGAGACGAAGATCCACCCGCTCCTCCCGCGCCGGTTCGAGCGCGGCACCCGGCCAGGGGCTGGCGCGCCCACTCGCCTCGAACCCGCCGACGAGGAAAAAGTTACCCTGCCGCGCTCCCCGGTGCCCGTCCACCGCCGCGCCTCGGGGCGCGCAGGTCCTTCCTCGCCACGCTCGCGGCCACGAGGAGGGGGTCGTAGACCGGCGCCAGCGGCGGGGCGTAGGCGAGGTCGAGCCCCTCCAGCTCGCCGAGCGTCATCCGGGCGGTGAGCGCGGTCGCGAGCACGTCGATCCGGCCGGTCACGCCCTCCTCGCCGGCCATCTGCGCCCCGAGGAGCCGGCCCGAGCCCGGCTCCGCCACGAGCACCGTCGTCACCTCCTTCGAGCCGGGGTAGGCGTGGCCGCGCGTCCGGTGGGTGGACTGGGACGAGATCGCCTCGAGCCCGGCGCGGCCCGCCTCGACGGGCGTCACGCCGGTCCGGCCGACCTCGAGCTCGAACACCTTGAAGGCGGCGGTCCCGACGATCCCCCCGAACCGCTCGTCGCCGCCCGCGGCGTTCGCGCCGGCCGCCTTGCCCTGCTTGTTGGCGGTGGTGCCGAGGGGGATCCAGGCCGGCTGGCCGGTCACGAGGTGAAGGGCCTCGGCGCAGTCGCCGGCGGCCCAGACCCGCGGGGCGCTGGTGCGGAGCTGGTCGTCCACGCGGATCGCGCCGGTCGCGCCCAGGGCGACGCCGGCCTCCCGCGCCAGGGCGACGTTCGGGCGGACGCCGACCGAGACCAGGACCAGGTCGGCCGGGTGATCCCCGCGGTCGGTGACCACCGCGAGCCCGGCGGCGGCGCGCTCGACCCGGAGCACCGACACCCCGGTGGCGACGGCGACGCCGTTGCGCTCCAGCTCGGCCGCGACCCGGGAGACCACGGGCGGCGAGAAGCCGGGCAGGATCTGCTCCACCTTCTCCAGCACGGTCACGGCGAGCCCCCGCCGGCGCAGCACCTCGGCCATCTCCATGCCGATGTAGCCCGCGCCCACGATCACCGCGCGGCGGGGCGCCTCCTCGGCCAAAAACCGCTTCAGCGCCGCGCCGTCGGTGAGCTCGCGCAGCAGGAACACGCCCGGCAGCTCCAGCCCCGGCAGCGGAGGGCGGACCGCGCGCGCCCCGGTGGCGAGGACGAGGGCGTCGTAGCCGAGCTCGTAGGCGCGGCCGGACGCGAGGTCGCGCACCCGCAGCGCCTGGCGCGCCGTGTCGAGGCCCTGCGCCTCGTGACCCGTGCGCACGTCGATGCCGCGCTCGGCGCGGAACCGCTCCGCCGGGACCACCACCAGATCCTGGATGGAGCGTGCGGGGTCGGCGAGGTTGTAGGGGATCCCGCACGCACCATACGAGACGTCGGGGCCGCGCTCGAGGAGGATGACCTCCGCCTCGGGAACCCGCCGCTTCGCCTGGCTGGCGGCGCTCGTGCCGGCCGCGACCCCGCCCACCACCACGATTCGAGCCATGTCGTCCCAACCTTTCCCCGGGTGGGAGCCGCCGGGCGAGGGCCGGGTTCTCCTCGGCTCGCCCGGCGTGCGGTCAGCGGGGGGACCGGCGCCGATTCAGAGGAGGGGGCTTCCGAATGGGAGCCGGACGGTTCCCGGAAATCTCTCCGGCTCGCGGAATTTGTCCGATCTCATTTCGGAAAATTTCCGCACAGGAAAAGCCCCGACCGGGTCCGGTCGAACCCGGCGGCGCCCGATTTCCGCCCCAGTGTCCGCTGGCGCGGCCGGTGCAAAGATTTCGAGTGGACGCCCAGGACACGCGGCGTGTACCACGGGCGCTCCTGGAGAGCCCCGTGGCCTGGAATCGAACCGAACGTCGATGGGCAGCGCGCGGCGGTCGCGCGGGCCTCGGCTTGTTGCTGGCCTGCCAGGTCGCCTCCCTGGGCTGCGCCCACGCTCCCGCGAGCGCCCCGCCGAGCCCGAGCCCGGTCGCGCTCCGGTTCGCCTGGCCGGATGGGTTCACGGCCGAGGTGCTGGCGCGACAGGAACAGGAGTCCTGGGGCTCCGATCCGGTGCGGAGCGTGAGCCGCCGCACCCTGCTGACGGCGCGGCAGGGCCAGGACCTCGTCGTCCGCTCGCGCACCGTGCCGGGCGAGGAGGGGCGGCGCCGGCGGGCCGCGGAGCGGCTCACCGACGGGCTCGGCGAGGTGGTGCGCCGGGACGGGACGTTCGTCCGCGCCGATGGCGTCGAGGGCGCGCTCGACCTCGTGCGGCACGGAGGCGAGGTCCCGGCCGACGTCGCCCGGCGAGGCCTGGAGCGGTCGCTCGCGACCGACTGGGAGATCCTCGTCGGCGCGTGGGCCGGCCGGTCCTTCGTGCCGGGCCAGCCCCAGCACAAGCCCTTCGCCGGCAGCGTCCCCCTGATGGCGACGGCCGAGACGCGCTTCGACGTCGCGCTCACGTTCGAGGGCTGGACCCCCTGCTCCACCGAGGAGACGGAGCCGCGCTGCGTGGAGCTGCGCTACCACGCCCGGACCGCCCCGTCCGATCGGGCCGCGACCCTGGCGCGCATCGGACAGGTGATCGCCGCGACGCCGGGGAGGCCGGTGGTGCGCGAGTTCGAGGACGACCTGGACGTCACGGTCGTCACGGAGCCCGCCACCCTCGTCCCGCACCGCATCGTGGATCGCGAATGGCTGCGGATCCGCATGCGCATGGAGGACGGCCACGAGCGCGAGGCGGAGGAGCGTTCGGAGGACGAGTACGTGTTCGCGCCATCGCCCGCACCGGCGCCTGGGGCCGGGGCGCCGGAGCGGTCCGGCGGCGGGAGGGCGCTGTGACGGGCGGCGGCCGTCGCGGGGATCCGGCCAGGGGGGCCCGACGTTGCCCTCCACCCGGCGTGTGTTCAACGTTCACGGGAGGGGCGGTCGCCCGCCCGCCGGAGCCCCCGGCGGAGATCTGTGCGCGGCGCCGTCAAGGAGCACGGTCATGCAGGCGCGCTTGTTCGCGATGACGGGAGCGCTGGCGCTCGTCGCCGCCGGCTGCGGCGGCGGCCCGTACTACGACGCCTCCTGCGATCCGACGGTCGACCCGTACTACTACGCGGACTGCGGCTACGGGTACGGGTACGGTCCCGGCGTCTACGGGGATCCGTGGGGCTACTGCGACGCATACGGCTGCTACGACGTCGTCGCCAGCGCCAGCTCGGTGAGGAGCCCGGTCACCGGCGTCCGCCCGGAGCTGTCCGCGGTGTCGGGCACGCTCGGCTCGGTGCTGCACGCGGCGAGCGAGGTGCGGCGGGTCGCCGGAGCCGGGGTGGGAGGGGCCGACCTCGTCGGCCCGGTGGACCTCGACGCCACCACCGCGCCGGGGGTCCCGCCCGCCACCTACCGCATCCTGCTCTCCGGCGGGACCGGGACCGGGAGCGGGGGCTCGAGCTGGCAGCTCCAGGCGAAGCCCACCGGCGCGCCCGACGGCGCGTACCGGACCGTGTTCAGCGGCGTGAGCTCCGCCGGGAGCGGGCACGCGGCGCAGGGCCAGTTCGGGGTCGACCTCGACGCCTGGAGCGCCGCGGGCGGCGGCGGCTCCGGAGGAGGTCAGGTGCTCGCGTCCTTCGCCGACCAGGGATCCGAGCAGGCGACCTCCTACCGGCTCGCGGGCTTCCGCCCCGGCGGGTCGGCGGGCGCCTTCCCGGACGAGGTGCTGACCGACACCGGGCCGTCCAAGGGTGCGACCGGCAGCGACGGCTCCGCGACTGCCGCGCTCACCGCCGCTTCGGCCGCGCCGCTCGCTCCGGCCGCCCCTCCCACCTCGATGCCCGGAGGTTCGCGGTGATCTTTCGCGCGTCGAGCGACGATTGGGGCTGTCCTTTGAATACGGGAGGGGGCAGGCTACGTCCCATCTTCAGGAGGCGACCATGAGAACCCTGCTCGTCGCGCTTGCGTCGCTGTCCTTGCTCGCCGGCCCAGCCTGGGCCCAGACGGACGAGAGCAGCGCTGCCACTCCCCCGACCGCGCCACCGGCGTCCACGCCGCCCAGCCTGCCGGCGGCTCCTCCCCCGGCCCCGTCCACCGCCCAGCCCGCGCCCGCGGAGCAGCCCGCTCAGGTGGCGCCGCAGGCGAATGGGCAGTGGATCTACACCACGCAGTACGGGTGGGTGTGGATGCCGTACGGCCAGCAGTACGTCTCCGAGCCGGACGTGGAGGGCGAGGCGCCGTACTCCTACGTCTACTACCCGGCCTGGAGCACCTGGTGCTGGGTCTCGTCGCCCTGGGTCTGGGGTTGGGGGCCGCTGCCGTACTACGGCATCTACGGGACCTCTCGCTTCGGCTGGTATCGCGGGCCTGGCTACTACGGGCCGTGGGGCTACGCCGGCTACCGCGCCTGGGCGGGCACTTACGGCTACCGCAACGGCTGGGCCGGCGGGTACGCCTACCGAAACGGCAGCTGGTCCGGCTCACGCCCCGCGCCGCCGCACGGCTACGCGGCGGCCGGCGCCGGCTACGCGGGGGTCCAGCGTTACGGCTCCTACGGCCGGGGCCCCGGCGGCTGGCGCTCCACGACCGCGAGTCCGTACCGCGGCGGCGTGTCGGGGCCGTACCGGGGCGGCTACTCGGGCGCCTTCCGCGGGTTCTCGGGCGGCTGGCGCGGCGGGTCGGCGGGCTCCTTCCGCGGCGCGGGAGGCGGCTTCCACGGCGGCGGGTTCGGCGGAGGCGGCTTCCATGGAGGCGGCGGGTTCCACGGGGGCGGCGGGTTCGGCGGCGGGGGACACGGCGGCCACCGCTGAACCTCGGCGCCCTCGCGCCGGGTGACGGGCCGGGGCCGGTGGCTCCGGCCCGTCGCGTTTCGGGGGAGGCGCCGCGCCGCGCGCTCACTCGCGCCGGAGCAGCGGCAGGAGCGGGTCGTCGTCGGAGCGCCGCTCCCAGCCGTCGAACGAGACCAGCGACGAGAGCTCCAGCCGCGGGCGCCAGCCGGCCGTCTCGAGCTCCGGCTTGCGCAGGAAGTGGCTCACGCGGCCGACGCAGAGGTAGGCGACGGGGACGACCCGCTCCGGGATCCCCAGCGCCTCCCGGAGCTGGCTCTCGTGGAAGATGCTCACCCAGCCCACCCCGAGCCCCTCGGCGCGCGCCGCGAGCCAGAGGTTCTCGACCGCGCACACCGTGCTGTAGAGGTCCATGGTGGGGATGTGGGTGCGCCCGAGGACCACCGGGCCGGCCCGGTCGCGGTCGCAGGTGACGCAGATGCCGAGCGGCGCCTCGAGGATCCCCTGCAGCTTGAGGCGGCGGTAGGTGTCGGCGCGCGACCCCTCGAACATCCGCGCCGCCTCCTCGTTGGCGGTCTGGAAGGCGGCGTGCACCCGCTGCTTGACCGACGCATCGCGTACGAGGATGAAGCTCCAGGGCTGCATGAAGCCGACCGAGGGGGCGTGGTGCGCCGCCTGGAGCAGTCGCGCCAGCACCTCGTCCGGGACCGGGTCCGGCAGGAACTGCCCGCGCACGTCCCGGCGGTTGAAGATGGCCTTGTAGACGGCGTCCCGCTCGTCCGGGCTGAACTCCAGCTCGCCCTGGCCAACGGCTTCCTGTCGGGGATCGGTCACGCGGCCCTCCTCTTCGCGTCCTGCGCGAAAGGTCCGTGTAGCACATCCGGGTTCTCCCTCGGCACCGGCCTCGACGACCGGCCGTTGCTCCGCGCTTCGGTCCCGCTCTCCTGGGACAGCGGCGCGGAGCAACCGCCACAGCCCGGCGGTGTTCGTTCGCTCGAGGGACATTCCCCCGCGGAGGAACACCATGAAGAGAATCGCGCGCAACCTGCTGCTCGCCGCGCCGCTCGCACTGCTGGCGGCCTGCGGCGGGTCGAGCAGCAACGGCGGCGGCCAGACCGGCACCGTCAACCTGATGCTGAGCGACGCCACCACCGAGGACTGGGCCACCATCGGCGTGAAGGTGCTCGCCGTCTCGCTGGTGCCGCAGGGCGGCGGCAGCCCGGTGCAGGTCTACGCCGCCCCGACCCCGGCCCCGGTCGTCAACCTGGTGCAGCTCGATCAGCTCGGCGAGATCCTGGGCAACGTGCAGGTGCCGGCCGGCACCTACACCGGCGCGGTGCTCACCGTCTCCGCCAACCCCGGCGACGTGCAGCTGGTGGTCTCGGCCGATCCCGCGGCCGGCTTCTCCCTGCCCGCCGGCACGGCGGTCCCGCAAAGCGAGATCCAGATCCAGGGCGCCAAGGGCGCCGCCGGCAGCCTCACCGTGCCGGTCGGCGTGAAGCTCGACTCGCCGCTGGTGGTGAGCACCAGCGGGAGCAACGCGCTCGACCTGGAGTTCGACCTCGGCCACCCGGCCTTCATCGTGGAGCACGTCACCGCCACCAGCCCGACCCCGATCTGGGCGGTGAACTTCGACGGCCCGGTGCGCCACCGGCCGCGCGACCTCGCCCGCGTGATCCTGCGCCAGCTGTACGCCACGGTCACCGGCGTCTCCTCGGACGCCGCGGCCATCACCGTCACCCGCGACTTCCCGGTCCGCCCGGCCACCACGCCCGAGACCGCCATCGCCAGCAAGCAGAGCCTGCAGATCCTGGCCGACTCGACCAACGGCACCCTCTACTACGACCTCGACGCCAGGCCCTCGACCCCGACCATGCTCAAGAGCTTCGCCCCGGTGGCCGCCGGCCTCCCGAACAAGTACGTCCGCGTGGCGGCGCGCTACCAGGAGGACGGGACGCTGGTGGCGGTCCGGGTCTGGGCGAGCAGCAGCTTCGAGAGCGTCTGGCTCAGCCCCGAGGGGCACGTGCTGCACGTGGACACCGCCAACGACGTCCTCACCGTGGCGACCGAGGACGGCGGGGCGGCCCAGCTCGCGGTGAACGCCGGGACGCAGTTCTTCTTCCGCGTGCCCCAGGACGGCGCCGCCGACGCGACCCCCATCGCCACCGGCCCGGCCTTCCTCTCCAACGTGAAGCGCGGGTTCAAGGTGCACGCCAGCGTCGTCGATCCGCTCGCCACGCCGCTCGTCGCCCAGACGGTGGACGTGGAGGTCGCCCGCTTCGACGGGGTGATCACCAACCCCGGCGCCAGCAGCTTCGACTACACCCGCACCTTCAGGACCTCCTCGGACGACTACGGCGTTCAGCTCGGCTACGTCTCGCCCAGCACCCCGAACGGCAAGGACCCGCTCACCGGCGCCGCCATCACCGGTTACAAGTGGTGGGACTTCGCCTACCCGACGCTGCTCCACGACGGCGCGGCCGGGGTGAGCGACTTCGTCGCCGCCACCGGCGGGCAGGTGAACTTCGGCGGGACGGTGGGGGCGCTCGAGGTCCGCGGCGCGAGCTACGCCACCTGGAACGACCCGGCCAGCCCCGGCGGCTGGTCGGCGCTCTTCACGGTGCTCGAGCCGGTGCCCGTGCCGCTCGGCGCCGTGGCCACGCCCTTCGTCTCCGGCGCCGGCGGCGGCGGCTTCGGCCTCGCCGTGCCCAACGGCGCCAACACCGTGAAGGTCGACCTGAGCACCACCTCGGGCTCGGCGACGCTGGTCTACCAGGTGGACCGCGCCGGCGGCGTGGTCACCGTCACCGCCCAGGACCTGACGAGCCCCACCGCGCTCGCCAACGTCTCGGCGGCCCTCGCCGCCGGCACGCCGGTGAAGGTGTTCGGCGTGCCCGATCCGGACGGCTCGATCCGCGCCGACGTGCTGTTCTACTTCACCGGGACCACCCCGTAGTCCTCGCCGGCCTCCGCTGAAGATCGGGGCCGCCGCTCCCTCCACGGGGGCGGCGGCCCTTCACTCGCGGGCGCAGGCGCGGGGCTCAGCCGGTCAGTGCAGCACCGCGTTCGGGAGCCAGGTGGCGATGCCCGGGAAGACGCAGAGCAGCACCACCGCCCCCGCCATCAGCCCCACGAACGGCATCACGCCCCAGACGATCTCCTTGAGCGGGATGTCCGGGGCGACGTTCTTGATGACGAAGATGTTGAGCCCCACCGGCGGGTGGATGAGCCCCATCTCCATGACCACGGTCATCACCACCCCGAACCAGACCAGGTCGAACCCGGCGGCCCGGAGCGGCGGCAGGATGATGGGCGCGGTCATGAGGATGATCGAGACCGGCGGCAGGAAGAAGCCGAGGACCACCACGAAGACCAGGATGGCGGCGAGGAGCACCCAGCGCGAGAGGTGCATCGCCACGATCGACTCGGCGGCCGACTGGCTGATGTGCAGGTAGCTCATCACGTACGAGTAGAGGAGCGACATGCCGATGATGAACAGCAGCATGGTGGACTCCCTCACCGTCCCGGCGAGGATCGGCTTGAGGTCGCGCGCCCGCCAGACCCGGTAGATGACGGCGATGAGCCCGAGCGCCAGGATCGCGCCCAGGCCGGCGGTCTCGGAGGGGGTCGCGAACCCGCCGTAGAGCGCCACCATGACGCCGATGAGCAGGAGCACGAAGGGCGCCACCTTGGGCAGCATGCGCACCTTCTCGGAGAGCGTCAGCTCCTTCTCGTCGAGGTGGGCCGGCCGCTCCCCGCCGCGCTCGTAGGCGGCGAGCGCGGCCGCGCGCTCCCGGGTGAACCGCAGCGCGGTGTAGCCGGCGAAGAGCGACACCAGCAACACGCCCGGGCCGACCCCGGCGAGGAAGAGCCGCCCCAGCGACTGCTCGGAGGCCACCGCGAAGAGGATCATGGTGATCGAGGGCGGCAGCAGGATCCCGAGCGTCCCGCCGGCGGCGATGATCCCGGCGGCGAGCCGGGGCGAGTACCCGCGGGCGCGCATCTCGGGGATGCCGGCGCTGCCGATGGCCGAGGCGGTGGCGGGGCTGGAGCCGGCCATGGCGGCGAAGAGCGCGCAGGCGAAGACGTTGGCGATCCCCAGGCCGCCGGGGATGCGCCTCATCCAGGCGTGGATGGCCGAGTAGAGGTCGGCGCCGGCGCGGGACTTGCCGATCGCCGCCCCCTTGAGGATGAAGAGCGGGATCGAGAGCAGGGTGATGCTCGACATCTCCTCGTAGACGTTCTGGGTGACGGTGTCGAGCGCCGCCCCGGGCATGAAGAAGTACATGAACACCACCGCCACCGTGCCGAGCGCGAAGGCGATGGGGATCCCCGAGAACATCAGCAGCAGGGTCGTGGCGCCGTACAGGGCGCCGATGGTGGCGACCGTCATCGGGCGTCCTCCCGGGCGGCGAAGTGGGACACGAGCTGGAGCAGCAGCCTCAGGGTGACGAGCGTCATCCCCCCGGCCATCAGGCCGTACGGGATCCAGAGCGGCGGCGCCCACTCCGAGGAGGTGGTCTGGTGCTCCACCACCGCGTCGCGCAGCAGCGTCCAGGACTTCCAGGAGAAGAACGAGCAGAAGAGCATGGAGATCAGGTCGGAGCAGATCACCCGCCAGCGCTCGAGCCAGGGCGGGAGGACGGCCGAGAGCGCGGCGATGCCGACGTGCCCGCGCTGGGACTGGACGTAGGCGCCGGAGAGGAAGGTGGCGCCGACGATGAGGAACACCGAGGCCTCGTCCTGCCAGTCGGTCGGGATCTTGAGCAGGTAGCGCGTCACCACGCTGTACGTGAGCACGCCCGCCGCGCCGAGCAGCGCCAGCGAGGCGAGCCCGAGCAGCTTCTCCTCGACCCAGCGCATCGCCCGCGCGCAGGCGGCCAGCACCCCGACGCGCGGCAGCTCGACCGACGGGACCCGCTCCCCCACCTCGATCCCGTGGCTCATGCCGTGCGCTCCGCCAACTGGAGGAGCTTCGCGCAGCGCTCGTTGCGGGCGGCGTAGTCCTTCCAGGCCGTGCGGCGGGCGATCTCCTGCCAGCGCCGGACGGTGGCCTCGGAGAGGTCGTAGGTCTTCGCGCCCGCCTTGGCGTAGGCCTCGGCGACCCGCTGGTCGTCGGCCTTCGCCTCCTTGAGCCCGAACTGCTCCATCTCGGCGCCGACGCTCATCACGATCGACTGCATGTCCTTGGGCAGCCGCTCGAAGGTGTCGCGCGACAGGATGAGCGGCTCGAGCATGAACCAGTAGGCCTTCCCCCGGCCGGTGACGAGGTGCTTCGACACCTCCTCCAGCCGGAAGGAGATGAGGCTGGTGGAGGAGGTCATGGCCCCGTCGAGCGCGCCGGTCTGCATGGCCGCGTAGATCTCGTTCGAGGGGAGCGAGATCACGGCGGAGCCGGCGGCCTTGAGGACGGTGTCCATCTCGCGGCTGCCGCCCCGGACCTTCTGGCCGCGGGCGTCCTCCGGCTCGATGATGGGCTTCGCGCGGCAGGCCACGCCGCCGGCCTGCCACATCCAGGTCACGATGAGGACGCCCTTGTCGGCGAGCAGGTTGGAGAGGTACTTGCCGACCTCGGCCCGCGGCCAGGCCATGCCCTGCTCGTAGGAGGTGACCACCCCGGGCATGAGGCCGATGTTGAGCTCGGGCATCTCCCCGCCGGCGTAGGAGATGGGGTAGAGGCTCATGTCGAGCGCGCCCTTGCGGACGGCGCTGAACTGGGCGTTGGTCTTCATGAGCGACGAGCCCGGGTAGACCACCGCGTCGAGCGCGCCGTTGGTCCGCTTCGAGACCTCGGCGGCGAAGCGGCGGCACATCCGATCGCGGAAGTCGCCCTGGTCGATGGTGCCGCCCGGGAACTGGTGGGAGATCTTGAGCT
The DNA here is from genome assembly GCA_021782135.1 of Myxococcales bacterium. Taxonomy (GTDB): domain Bacteria; phylum Myxococcota; class Myxococcia; order Myxococcales; family Anaeromyxobacteraceae; genus Anaeromyxobacter_B. Next base: position 31,853 of record JAJXVM010000001.1, read on the forward strand.
GGCGCTTCTCGGCGGCGAAGGCGCGGCTGCCGAGCAGCGCCATCGCGGGGGCTCCGAGAAACCCGGCCAGCAAGCTCCTGCGCGTCATCGTCCGGCTCATGGGTGCGTCTCCTCTACGAGAGGGTGCTGCCGTGCCGGCGCGCTCCGCCGGCCGTACCGCGGGTCGCGAGCGCCTGGCGCAGGGCGGTCTTGAGGACCTTGCCCATGGCGTTGCGGGGCAGCTCGTCGACGAAGTGGATCTCCTTCGGCACCTTGTAGGCGGCGAGCCGCTCGCGCAGCGCCGCCAGGATGGCGGGCGCCTCCAGGGTCGGGTCGCGGCGCACCACCGCCGCGGTCACCGCCTCGCCGAAGTCGTGGTGGGGCAGCCCCACCACCGCGCTCTCGGCGACGCCGGGCAGGGCGTCGATGGCGAGCTCGACCTCCTTCGGGTAGACGTTGAAGCCGCCGGTGATGACCAGGTCCTTGGCGCGGCCGACCAGGGTGAGGTAGCCGTCGCGCCCGAGGACGCCGAGGTCGCCGGTGCGGAACCAGCCGTCCGCCGTGAGGTCCTCGGCGGTCTTCTCGGGGTTTTGCCAGTAGCCCTTCATCACCGCCGAGCCGCGGATCTGGACCCCGCCCACCTCGCCGGGCGCGAGCGGGACGTCGGCCACGTCGGCGACGCGCACCTCGACCCCGTCCACCGGCAGGCCGACGCTGCCCGGGCGGCGCTCGCCCCGCAGCGGGTTGGAGGTGATGACCACCGCCTCGGTCATCCCGTAGCGCTCGAGGACGGCGTGGCCGCTGCGCTCCCGGAACTCGGCGGCGGTCTCGGCGAGGAGCGGCGCCGAGCCGGAGACGAACAGGCGCACGCCCCGGCAGGCCGCGGCGTCGAGCCCGGGCAGCTCGAGGAGCCGGGTGTAGAAGGTCGGCACGCCCATCATCACCGTGGCGCGGGGGAGCAGCGCCAGCACCTCGGCGGCGGAGAAGCGGTTCACGAAGAGCATCGCGCTTCCGGAGAGGAGCGCGCAGTGCGCGGCGATGAAGAGCCCGTGGGCGTGGAAGATGGGGAGGGCGTGGAGGAGCCGGTCCTCCGGGCCGAAGCCCCAGAGCCGGGTCAGCGCCTCGCCGTTGCTGGCGAGGTTCCCGTGGGTGAGCATCGCGCCCTTCTGCCGGCCGGTGGTCCCCGAGGTGTAGAGGATGGCGGCGAGGTCGTCCGGGGCGCGCGCGGCGGTCTCGAACGCGGCCGGCTGGCCGGCGGCGAGGTCGGCGAAGCTGCCGCGCCCCGCGCCGTCGAGCGTGAGGCAGGCGCGGACGCCGGCGGCCTTCGCGAGCGGCGCCTTGCGCGCGTGGTCCTCGGGGGCGCAGAGCAGGAGCGCCGGGCGGGCGTCGCCGAGGAAGTACTCGAGCTCCGCCGGCGGGTAGGCGGTGTTGAGCGGCAGGTAGACGGCGCCCAGCCGCAGCGCGCCCAGGTAGACGCAGAACGCCTCCGGCGACTTCTCCACCTGGGCCGCGACCCGGTCGCCGGGGGCGACCCCGGCCGCGCGGAGCGCGTTCGCGTAGCGTCCGGTGGTGGCGAGCAGGTCGGCGTACGTCCAGCGCTCGCCGGAGGGCGTCTCGAGGAAGGTCGCCGCCGGGCGGGCGCGCGACTCGAAGAGAGCGAACAGGTTGCCGTTCATCGAGGGAGGTCCTCGCCGCGTTCACCTGCTTTTCGAACCCTGCATATTGCACTTTGTATACACGTTGCCGATTGGTCAACAGCCGACGACATCCCTGAGGGGGCGGGACGGACAATCGGCCCCTGCCCGGGTCTACTTGCCCGTCCGCCGCCGCTCGCCGTCGTCGGGAGTCGCCAGGAGCGTCACCAGGTCCGCGAACCGATCGCCTTGCACCTGTACGTGCGCCCGCACCCGCGCGGCGGCGAGGTCTCCGTCCCCGCGCTGGATGGCGTCGATCACCCCGGCGTGCTCGCCGAACGAGGCCCCCATCCGGCCCGGCACCCGGAGCTGCAGCCGCCGGTAAGTGCGCAGCCGCTGGTGGAGCGCCGTCGCCTGCTCCGTGAGGAAGCCGTTGTGGCAGGACCGGTAGAGCGCCAGGTGAAACTGCTCGTTGAGCCGGAAGTAGGCCTCGGCGTCGTCGGCCCGCACCGCCGGCTCGCAGGCGTCGTGCGCCGCCGCGAGCGCCCGGTGGTCCTCCGGTGTCGCGCGGGCGGCCGCCAGCCGGGCGCAGATCGCCTCGAGCTCGCCCATGACGTCGAACATCTCCCGGAGCCGGTCGGGGGGAATGGAGGCGACCACCGCGCCTCGCCGGGGGCGCGTCTCCACGAAGCCGGCCGCCGAGAGCTGGATGAGCGCCTCGCGGATGGGCGTCCGGGAGACGCCGAACTCGTTCGCGAGCTCGATCTCGTCGAGCCGCGCGCCGGGCGCGTACTCGCCGACCGCGATCCGCTCCGCGATCCGGTCGCGGAGCTGCTCCGAGAGCTTCAGGCCGATGATCTGGTTCATGCTTCACCCCCGTCCGGCGATTGAGGATGCAGTATACAAGACCCTTCAGGGAAGCCTGGCTTTTCCGGTCTATCTGTATACAGTATGCAGCAAAGAGCAGCCGCGCCAGAGCAAACGTCGGCAAAACCGGCGAAGGAGCGAGCCAGTGACCCCATCCGAGGTGTCCCCCGCGACGGACCGATGGAGGACCCGCCCCGCGCGGAAGGCGCGGCGGATGGAGCGGATCGCCGGCTGGCTCCAGGGCAAGGTGCTGCCGCGGGAACGGCTGGTCGAGGCCCTCGGGCAGATCCTCGAGCCGGGGGACCGGGTGGCCCTCGAGGGAAACAACCAGAAGCAGGCCGACTTCCTCTCGCGCTCCCTGGCGCAGCTCGACCCGGCGCGGGTGCGCGACCTGCACCTGCTCATCTCGAGCATCAGCCGGCCCGAGCACCTCGCCCTCTTCGAGCGCGGCCTCGCCCGCAGGCTCGACTTCGCCTACGCCGGCCCGCAGAGCCTGCGGGTGGCGCAGCTGCTCGAGGACGGCAAGCTCGAGATCGGCGCCATCCACACCTACGTCGAGCTCTACGCCCGGATGTTCGTGGACCTCACGCCGCAGGTGGCGCTGGTCTGCGCGGAGCGGGCCGACGCCGCGGGCAACCTCTTCACCGGCCCCAACACCGAGGACACGCCCACCATCGTCGAGGCGGCCGCCTTCCGCCACGGGATCGTGGTGGCGCAGGTGAACGAGCTCGGCGACGAGCTGCCGCGCGTGGACATCCCCGGCTCCTGGGTGGACGTGGTGGTGGTGGCCGACCGCCCCTTCGCCGTCGAGCCGCTCTTCACCCGCGATCCGCGCCACGTGAACGAGCTGCAGATCCTGATGGCGATGATGGTGATCCGGGGCATCTACGAGCGCCACCGGGTCACCTCGCTCAACCACGGCATCGGCTTCGACACCGCCGCCATCGAGCTGCTGCTCCCCACCTACGGCGAGTCGCTCGGCCTGCGCGGGCGCATCTGCCGGAACTGGACCCTCAACCCGCACCCGACCCTCATCCCCGCCATCGAGAGCGGCTGGGTGGAGAGCGTCCACTGCTTCGGCAGCGAGGTGGGGATGGAGGACTACGTGCGGGCGCGGCCGGACGTCTTCTTCACCGGCCCGGACGGCAGCCTGCGCTCGAACCGGGTGCTCTGCCAGCTCGCCGGCCAGTACGGGGTGGACCTGTTCATCGGCTCCACGCTGCAGATGGACCCGGACGGCAACTCCTCCACCGTGACCCTGGGCCGGCTCGCCGGCTTCGGCGGCGCGCCCAACATGGGCCACGATCCGCGCGGGCGGCGCCACGCCTCCCCGGCCTGGCTCGACCTCATCACCGCCGAGGGGGACGTGGTGCGCGGGCGCAAGCTGGTGGTACAGCTCGCCGAGACCTTCCAGAAGGGGGGCCAGCCGGTGCTGGTCGAGTCGCTCGACGCGGTGCAGGTCGGCAAGGCGAGCGGGATGCCCGTCGCGCCGGTGATGATCTACGGCGACGACGTCACCCACGTCGTGACCGAGGAGGGCATCGCCCACCTCTACAAGGCGACCGGCGCCGAGGAGCGGCGGGCCGCCCTCGCCGCCGTCGCCGGGGCCACGCCCATCGGGCTGCGCGC